>DDYL01000017.1:0-527 GCA_002347925.1 Chloroflexi bacterium UBA2235
CCAGATGCCTACACCATCCAGACGCTCCTCCTCGCCACGTCACTATGGGTGATGCTTCGGGCGGGCTTTTCGGCCAGGCCGATCCTGTGGTGGGTCGCCGGGCTTGCGACAGTAGTGCTCGCGATGACGAACCACGTGATGATCCTGGCATCGGTGCCCGGTCTAGTGGTCCTTGGGGTGGCTGGTGTGCGGGTCAGGGCCCGCACGGTGATGTGGGCGGGGATCATTGGTGGAGCCGTCTTGCTTGGGGTTGTAGTCATTGCTTCAACTATGGGATTCCCGGCTTTCGAGGCGGCATCGACGCTGTTGCGCTACCGCCCGATGCTTCCCCGCCCACTTGATCCCGTGATGCTGCTGGTGTATCTGGGCTACCAGTTTCCGGCTTCGATGGTGCTGGCGTGGTGGGGAGTTGGCACAGTTCGACGCCTCGGGTCGACGGCCACTGTGGTCGGGATCGTCCTGCTGTGGCTTGGTCCAGTGGTCCTTGTCCTCTTTCCCGCCCTGTACATTCGTGACCAATTCCTGTT
>DDYL01000017.1:574-4097 GCA_002347925.1 Chloroflexi bacterium UBA2235
TGGGTGGCGGGGGCCGGTGCTATTGGGATCGATCCTGCTTGCACCGCTGGCGGTCTATCCCGTTGCCACGCTGGTCGCCGGTGGGGTCGCGACGCGGTTGGCGCCTTCGAGAGTGCTTCCCGGTCGTGACCCCGTGAGTTACTACCTGTGGCCGCCGAAGACCGGGTACACCGGCGCACGTGAGTACGCCGATGCAGCGTTTGGCGCGCTTCCAGTCGGGGCCGTGGTGGTTGCGGATTGGCTGCCGTACCAGGTGCTTCGGTACGCGCAGGTAGTGGAGGGCGCTCGGCCAGACCTGCGGCTCGAGATGATCAACGCCGGTGATGACCGGCAGGTCCGGTTCCTGCGCGAGCAACCAGCGGGAACGCCCCTCTATCTGGCCGATGCATCACCTCTACCGTACTACGAGATGGATGGGATCCGCGCATGCCATGAGGTGGTGAAAACGGGCGTGGTCTACCGCTTGGACCGGCGCCCCACATCGGGGTGTTCCAACCCCTGACCTACCCCCGCACCCGCCGCGCCACCTCGTACAACACCACCGCGCAGGCGATGGCGACATTCAGCGAGTGGCCGGATCCGTGCATCGGGATGGAGACGGTTGCGCCGCATTGTGACAGAACGGACGGGGCGATGCCGTCAACCTCGTGGCCGAGGATCAGTGCAAGTGGTCTCGCTGACAGTATCGGTGCGTCCCACATCGGCAGCGCATCGGGGGTGCGCTCGATCGCGACAAGCGTGTACCCGCGGTCGCGCAAGGTGTCACAGGCACTCTTGACATCAGGCCATGGCGTCACGGCCACGCTGTCGTAGGCGCCGAGTGCGGTCTTTCGCAGCTCCCGTTCGGCTCGGGCCGCGACGGGGCCACGCCTTGGGTCGTCGCGAAGGTCGGCGGGAGGCGGGTAGGGCGTGATCCCGCACGCATGCACCTGGGTCACGCCCGCACCATCGCAGGCCCGCATCACCGCGCCAACGTTGTAGAGGGACCGCACGCCATCCAGGACCACGCAGACGGGCGGGATGGCATTGGCGGCGGGACCGGTCTTCTCAGACACTACCCTTGCCGGCGCATCCGTTCCAGGATTTCGGCCTGTGCTTCGCGTGCCTGCTGCGACCGGGACGTCGGTGGCTTGGCACCGGGCCGGGTAACCCTGCTGCTGCCAGGTGTTGCCGGACGTGCGCCGAACCGGGCCGCCAGTGCCTCAAGGGTTGCCGGTTCATCGGACACCGGTGGTGCCTCGGGTTCGTCGATGTGGACCGGTCGCACGTTGGGAACAAGCCGGGCGGGTTCGGCGGGGGCCTCTTCCACTGGCACGTCGGCGTACGACGCCCGCGCAACCTGGTTCCCTGCACCGGGACGGGGTGCCTGGCGCGGGATCACTTGTTCGGGTGCAGTCGCCAGAAGGCGTGCCATCGGGTGGGATGGGTCGAAGAGTTCTCGACGCACGGCCCGTGCGCCCGTACGGGCAACGGCTGGCGGGGCGACTGGCTTGGGTGCGGCGGTCTGCCCGGGTCGCGCCGATGACGCCGCAGGTGCCGGGGTCGATGGCCTTGCCGGGGGCATGTACGGCGCAATCTCACGACCACGGGGAGGCATTGGCGGTGCCACCGGCTTCGCGGCGACGCGTGCAGGTGCTTCGGTCGCTGCTTCCCTGCCTCGCCCCACCTGGATTCCGACTGCGTCGCTTGGCCCAGCTTGAGCGGGTGTTGGTTGCGGTACCGGTTGCGCCGGCGACGTCGCGATGACCGGTGTTGAGGGGGTTGTGACAGCCGGTTCCACGGTCGCAACCGGTTGCACGACCTGGGCCCCAGCGTCCCGCACTGGTGTCGCAACGGTTGATGGCAAATCGGATCCGCTAGGGATTTCACCAGATGCGTCTGTTGATACCTTGGCGTCTTGACCCGCGGGTGTGCGCCGGATCATCGCCAGATTGAGATGGCGCCGTTCGGGATCGACCGCAATCACACGCACGACGACTTCGTCGCCGATCTGGACCTCATCCTCGACACGTTCGACACGCAGTCCGGGCCTCAACTGCGAGATGTGCACGAGGCCCCGGTAGCCAAGGAACTCGACGAAGGCCCCGTACGGTTCAATGCGGAAGCACCGACCAAGCGCCTCGGTGCCGACATTCGGCAGGGGACGGTTGCTCGCCACCGGTGGGGCGATCCGGACTGGAACCGGAGGTGCGGCTGGTCTACGCCCTCCGAACCCGAACCGGGTGCCACGAAGGGTTTCCGGGTCCGGGAAGATGGCGCCCTCGACCGGTTGCGGATCAGCGTCCGTCACATCGATGTCAACGTGGAAGTCATCCTGGGGTGGTTCGTCGTACCACACCGATGGGGCGCCATCAATGGGAAGCACGTCCGAAATCGGACCAAGCACGCTGTCTCCCGGAATGCGGGTGTCGCGCGGCGATGGTGGCGTGACCGATGATCGTCGGGTCGTGTCGTCTGGTGTGCTCATCGACCGTCCCAACCCCCTGAAGTAGTCTTCTATTGTACTGCGCGCTGCGCCAAAACCAGAAGTGCTCCCCGAACCCCGTTGTCGGGGGCACCGTTCAGGTCAGTGGCGAATCGTTCGCAGCCGTTCAGCCGCCCGTGCGAGGGTCTCTGGCTTCTTGGGGAAACTGAACCGCACCCGGTTGTGACCCTGTCCTGGTTCCGGGAAGAAACTCGAACCGGGCACGGTTGCCAATCCGTGGTCGACGATCAGGCGTCGTGAAAAGGCCGTGTCATCCTCGCCGGTTGCCGTGGTGAAGGGAGTGATGTCGACCATCACGTAGTACGCGCCTTCGGGTGATGCGAACCGGAAACCCGCTTCGGCGAGGGCGTCGACCATCGCATCGCGCTTCGTCGTGTACGAGGCACGGAGGTCCCGGTAGTACTGGTCTGGCAGTCCGGTTGCGATGGCAATCGCCGCCTGCAACGGTGCGGGTGCCCCGACGGTCAGGAAGTCGTGGACCTTGCGGATGGGATTCGTCAGCCAGGCGGGCGCGATGGCCCACCCGACCCGCCAACCGGTCACGCCGTAGGTCTTGCTCGCGCCGCTGATGGTCACGGTGCGGTCGCGCATGCCGGGCAGGGTCGCCAGCGGCACGTGCTCACCGGTGTAGAGGATGTGTTCGTAGATCTCATCGGTGATCGCCAACGCATTCCACTTTTGGCACAGGTGCGCGATGGCCTCCAGTTCGGTACGGTTGAAGACCTTCCCGGTCGGGTTGCCGGGCGTATTGATCACGATGGCGGCGGTGCGTTCGTTGAATGCGTCGGACAGTTCGTCAAGGTCAAGTCGCCAGGACTGCCGGGCCGGATCGCCGTCGAAGTCCGGCTCGCGCAGGGTGACGAACCGGGGCGTCGCACCGGCAAGGACGGCGTCGGGCCAGTAGTTCTCGTAGTACGGCGCGATGATGACCACCTCGTCGCCCGGGTTGACGGTTGCCATCAGGGTGGCAAGCATCGTTTCGGTTGCTCCGCAGCAGACGGTCACTTCGGTGTCGGGATCAACCGCCATGCCGTAGTG
>DDYL01000152.1 GCA_002347925.1 Chloroflexi bacterium UBA2235
CGGATATCGATTGGCAAAGTACGGGTTGAGCCCGCCCACCGTCAGCAGTTGCTCAATGCGGTCCTGCTTCTCCTTGCCAGACGCCAGGTTGTGTATCTCAAGTGGCTCGCCAATGATGCTGCCAACCGTCATACGTGGGTTTAGCGACGCATACGGATCCTGAAAAATCATCTGGACCTGACGGCGCATCTTCCGCATCGGTTCAGTGGCCAATTTCGTCAGGTCCTGACCGTCAAAGTAGACCTCGCCAGCGGTTGGCTTGTAGAGCTGCAGCAGTGCCCTTCCGGTTGTGCTCTTGCCGCAGCCAGATTCTCCGACCAGTCCGAGCGTCTCGCCCCTCTGGATGGTGAAACTGACACCATCGACCGCCCGGACGGCTCCAACCTTCCTCTGGAAAATCACGCCCTGAGTCAATGGGAAATGCATGGTCAAGTTGCGGACGTCGAGAAGCGGTGGCGAGGTATCGGGAGACATCGATTTTGAACTGTCTCCCTTCGAGGCGGGTGCTATTGCCACGTCGTGATCCTCACAATTTCCGACGGTCAGGGTGGTCCTGCCCTGACCCGTCAATGTCTTCGATCTGCCTCGGCGATGTACAGCGGAGGGTCTTCCACTATTGCCATCGATCGAGGCGTCAGTCCGATGCCACCACTCCACGTGGGTGCCAGCAGGCGACTTCATGCCCGTCGTTCGCCGGCGCATGAAGGGTTGGCCGCGTCGTTCGGCACTTCTCAGTCGCGAACCCGCATCTAGGATGGAACGGGCAATTATCCGGAAGCTCGATCAAGTCGGGCGGTAGTCCCTCAATTGGCAACAGTCGCTCGCGTTCGGTCTGGTCAAGCCGTGGCACGCTCCGAAGCAGGCCCATCGTGTAGGGGTGAGAAGGGTCTCCGAATACGGATAGGGCGTTCGCCCGTTCTGCCACCCTTCCGGCATACATCACCATCACGTCATCGCACATTCCTGCCACGACCCCGAGGTCATGCGTAATGAGGATCGTAGCCGTGTTGAAGTCCTTGGCAAGATTTCGGATCAAGTCCAGGATCTGCGCCTGGATGGTGACGTCAAGCGCCGTCGTCGGTTCATCGGCGATGAGCAATCTCGGATTGCACGAGAGCGCCATGGCGATCATGACCCGTTGCCGCATGCCTCCGCTGAACTGGTGCGGGTAGTCATCAACACGTGCCTTCGCGGACGGGATGCCAACCAGGTCAAGCAATTCGATTGCACGACGCTTTGACTGCGAACCATCCATATTGAGATGCAACTGCAGACTTTCAGTCAACTGCCTGGCGACTGAAAGAACCGGGTTGAGCGACGTCATCGGGTCCTGGAAAATCATGGCAATTTGCTTGCCCCGGACCTTGCGCATCTCACTGTCTGGCAACGTCAGGAGATCCCTGCCCTCGAAAATCACCTGACCGCCAACAATCCGACCCGGGGGTGATGACACCAGGCGCATGATCGACATCGCGGTCACGCTCTTTCCGCAACCAGACTCGCCCACAATGCCGAGGGTCTGGCCGGGATAGACATCGAAGGACACCCCGTCGACCGCCTTCACGACGCCGTCTGCCGTGAAGAATTGGGTGCGAAGGTCACGCACGCTCAACAGTGGTGACCGCTCCGTGGCGGCGGGTGCGCGTTCCTGCGTCGCGGCCTGAGACACTCGTCTGCCCTTCCTTTGCGTCCCTAGCATGGACGGTCCGCACACACGGCAACTGCCGAAGGCGAACCCCGAACGCGCAACCATGTTCGCGGTGAGGCGATTCTATGGTGGAGTGACGCGAACCGCAACCGCGACTACCTAAAAGAGCTTCTTGCCTGTTGGTCAGTTCAGGGATCGGAACTTCCTCAGCGGGTGCGGACCGACACCGCGCCCGGGTAGAGTGTTTTCAGGGGGGTCTGTTTCGTTGGCGCAATTGTCGACACTTGGGCCCAACCGCAGGTCTGAAATCCAGTGATTGCCCAACCGGACGACGTCGCAACCCAGGATTCCGTGTTGGCTCGCAACACTCCTGAAGCAGCCCGAAGTCGTCGCCGGTCACTTTCCGTGTATGCCGGCCTTGGCTTGGCGGTGCTATGCGTTGCGGCTACCTTACTCTGGTGGACCCGGAGCGACACGCCTCGGCTTAGGTCCAGGCCGACTGCAAGAGGGGCTGTCATCGCGACAATCGTCGTACCTGAACCGACGCCCGGGCCGGTTGTCCTGTTGAACTACGTAGGTATGAGCTACTTCAATGGTGGGCCGGCCGACCCCGTGATCGAGCTGAAGGTGATCCTGGACAATCAAGGCGACCGCCATTCGGATAGCACCAGTATCCGATGGGAACCCGAATTTGCCCGGGAGTTCACCTTTCTGAAGAGCTCGCCGCCGGCGTGGCGGGTCCGTGTAGACGAGTGGGGATGGGGGGTCTTTGACGGTGATGGCGTGCGGCCACATGGCGACGGCACGTATCTCCTCTGGTTCACCACCACCGGGTACAAGGTGCGCGAACCACGTATCCAGGTGGTTGCCAACGGCAACATGTTCGTCGACGACACGTTTGCCATCGCGATGAACCGCATCCTCACGCGCGAGCCGGAGTTGCAAGGCATCTTTGAACGCCAACCTTTTGCGGGAATCATCGACTGGATGGGTCGGTTTGTTCCAGATGCCGCCGAGACTTCGCCGTTCGAGTTCGCCGTCGCGTTCGCCGCCACACTGTCCGGATTGACGTTGGCGGGAACCGTANNCGGCACCCGATGCGCCAGCGCGCTGACCATCGGCGCTACCGTCTTCGTCAACGTGGCGATCAATGTATTCTCAAGCCAACTTTCGAACCGGAGACGTGAAACATGACGGATATGCTGGCATCGGAGCTAATCTCTCCCGCCCCTGAAGGGAGCCGTCGCGTTGCCATCAACGGGGCGGCTGGGCGGATTGGGGAGGTGATGGCCGCCCACTTGTCATCCCGGTATCGACTCAGGCTGATCTATAACCGCACGGTCCCCGATGACCTGGCCGAGGCCGTGGCCGAGGCGCGGTCAAGCGGAAATGCGGTCCCAATTGCTGGGGGCCATGAGGTTGCGGTTGCTGAGATTGCAGACCTTGACGCGGTCCAACATTCGGTTGCCGGCTGTGACGCAATCCTTCACCTTGCCGCCGTTCCGAGCGTACACGCGCCGTGGGACGCTGTCCTTCACACGAATATCGTGGGCACATACAACATTTATGAGGGTGCACTGCGTGCAGGAGTCCCCCGGGTAGTGTTCGCGTCAAGCAATCACGCGACGGGATTCTATGAGCGAGACGGCCTACCGGTCGGTCCCGACATGCCCGTCCGCCCCGACGGCTACTATGGAGTCAGCAAGGCGTTCGGCGAGTCCCTCGGGCGGTTCTACGCCGAGGGCCACGGCCTTGCAGTCATCTGCCTCCGCATCGGTTCTTTCCAACCGCGTCCGCGTGACCGACGCCAACTTTCAACCTGGTTGAGTTACCGAGACATGGCGCAGCTGGCGTGGCGAAGCATCGAGACCAAGGAAACCTACGGCATCTTCTACGGAATTTCCGGCAACACCCGCGGATACTGGGATATCTCCAGTGCGCGAGAGGTGTTGGGGTACGCCCCAGAGGATGATGGCGAGGCCTTCGCAGCCGAGTTTGATCCTGCACCGGGAAATTCCTGATCGCACAATCTCGGTTCCGATCCGCGCGGCGAGAAGCCATTCAGGACACTGTGACCGAGTACCCGACCGTTGAGGCTGCGAAACAATGACTAAGCCGATCGAGTTTGTGGCTGCGTCGCGACGGGTTCGCGAAATCCTTGAGGCCTATGATCAGTCAAACAGATTGATGATCGACCAGGTCTACGGACAGCTTTCGCCCACCCTCGATGACTTTTACGAAGAGCGGTTGACCGTCCTCTTTCCAGATGCCGCCGAAGATGGCGCGCCGGACCCCCAGCCGACGATCACGCTTACCCGGGTCATCCCGGCTGGCCCGACGCGCTTGGCGCGGAACCTTGGAAGCGTGTTTCCCCTTCAGGAAGTAGCGGGGATTGTGCTCGAAGCCCTTTCCTTTGCACCAGCGGGTACCGCGGGGCACTCGCTGCACGAGCGCCTGCGCGATGGCGCGGCGCGGCTCGCCCCGAAGCAGTTCCGCGGATCGCAGACGATCATGGTCATGGTCATGCCTGACCAGATTGATGTCGAAACCGTCTTGGCCTGACGTCGGCGTCGAGGCGATTGGTCCTTGGTGTCCGACGATCACAAGATGCGCGATGCCCACAGCGCCCGCTGGACAGACGTGACGGCGACCAAGAACGCCATTCCAGTGAACCACCACCCGAGCAACCCGGGCCACAGAAGGCA
>DDYL01000184.1:0-287 GCA_002347925.1 Chloroflexi bacterium UBA2235
CCGACTTTCGTCTTCTTCGTGAACGATCCGGCAGCAGTTCACTTCACCTATCAACGTTATTTGGAAAACACCTTGCGTGAGACCTATCCGTTCCGGGGTACGCCGATTCGGTTGCGGTTCCGGCCACGAAATCCGGAGAAAGACACGTCAAAGCCTCGTTCACGTCCGCGCCGCTGAGCCATTCGCACGGAAGTGACGCTGCCTGCATGGCCGCCAGTGCTCCCAACGGGGCTGGGCAAAGCGAAGCGCATATAAACCGGGGTAATCGGGCAGGGCCAAGCGAAGCG
>DDYL01000184.1:308-18990 GCA_002347925.1 Chloroflexi bacterium UBA2235
GGGATGGCGGGCAGGGATGCCATGCGGTACCGTGGCGCCTGTTCGAACCGACCAAGCGAAGCAGATACAAATCACGGGGCGACGGGGTGGGGTGGCAGGGGGTACGCGCTTCCGTGCGAGTTCCATGACGGAGCAAAGCGAAGCGTATATAAAACGGGTGGCGGTGGTGGAGGGCAAGGCGAAGCGCACTTACCTAAAGGGGCGAAGGGGTGGGAAGCGAGACGGACGTGCTGATAACCGCGATCGGATTGACCGTTGTTGCGTACCTGTGCGGGTCGGTGCCATCCGGCCTCTGGTACGGGCTCATCATCCATGGCAAGGATGTCCGGGATTTCGGTAGCCGCAAGACCGGGGCAACAAACGTCCTGCGAGTGTTTGGCAAGGCGGCGGCTTTTGCGGTGATCGCGCTTGATGCCTCCAAGGCAATCATCTCGGTCGGTCTCGCGCGGTACGTCCTTCCGGATGACGCGTGGGTTCATGTCTTGGCGGCGCTGGCTGCCGTCGTGGGGCATACGTGGCCAGTCTTTGCCCGGTTCCGCGGTGGACGGGGAGTTCTCGTGGCCGCGTTCTCCATCCTGGTGATGGACCCGGAAGTGTTCCTGGTCGCGCTGACGATATTCATCGCGGTTGCGTGGTGGAGCAAGTACGTGTCACTGGCGAGCCTCGTTTCGGCGATTGACGTGCCGACCATGTTCGCCTTGAGGCTTTTCGAGAACCCCGATTACCCGTTACCGTATCTGGCATTCGGTCTTGTCGCCGGCTTTTTCGTGATCGCGACTCACCGTGACAACATCGGGCGGATCCGCGCCGGCAGTGAAGCTAAACTGGGCGAACGTGTCCCAACAACGTCCCAAGGGTAGGCAGAATTCCAGATGACAAGCGCAGTGATTGACCTTCGAAGCGATACCGTGACGCACCCGACCGCGTCCATGCGGGCGGCGATGGCTTCGGCAGAGGTTGGCGACGACGTATTCGGCGAGGACCCGACGGTGAACCGTCTGGAGGAGAAGGCGGCGGCCATCCTTGGCAAGGAGGCAGCAATCCTGTTGCTTTCGGGGACGATGGGGAACCTTGTTGGTGTCCTCGCCCAGACGCGGCGTGGTGACGAGGTCCTTGCGGGACCCAATTCGCATCTCCTGAACTATGAGGCCGGTGGTGTGAGTGTCCTCGGAGGGGTGCAGATGCGCGCCTTGCAGTGGAACCGAGGGGTGTTCGACGTGGCGGAGATCGCCCATGCGGTCCGTGATCCGCACAATCCCCACTTCGCCCGTTCGAGGCTCCTTTGCCTGGAGAACACCGTCAATCGTGAAGGCGGCGCGGCGGTCTCTGTCGGCGATACCGATGCCATGTGTGACGCGGCGCACGCCCATGGCCTGCGGGTCCACGTTGATGGTGCGCGGATCTTCAATGCGTCGGTCTCGCTGGGTGTCACCCCGGCAAGGTTGGTCCGCGAGATTGACACGGTGACATTCTGCATGTCCAAGGGGCTTGGCTGCCCGATGGGGAGTATCCTGGCCGGCGACGCAGATTTCATTGCCGAGGCACGCCGGTGGCGCAAGATGGTTGGTGGTGGATTGCGCCAGAGCGGCATCTTTGCGGCGGCTGGTGTGATCGCGCTTGACGAGATGATCGACCGGATGTCTGTTGATCATGCCAACGCGAAGGCCCTTGCGAGTGGCCTCGCAAACGTCCCCGGGCTACGTGTGGATGTCGACCGCGTGCAGACCAACATCATCATGGTGACGGTCGATAGCCCCAAGGCATCGTCAGAGGACTTCGTGGCGGGTCTCGCGTCGCAGGGAGTGAAAGTGGGAAGCCCGTACGGAGACACCCTCCGGATGGTGACGCATTACCAGTTCGATGCTGGGCAGATCCCTGTGGTCCTCAAGGCTGCCGAACGCGCGCTCGGGTTGGTGACGGCCGCCGCGTAGGTTCGAACCCCAGTAATCGTTGAACTGCTCCGGCGTCGGGGGAGTGCTGCCGGACAGACAATGGATGCGGGCAGGGATGCCCGCGGACCCGGNNGGTTCAGCCGAGTCCGTCGAGGAGGGACATGGTGCCGGCGGCGATGTTCGCTGGTTCGTATCCACCTTCCAGGATGACCACTATTGGCCGTCCGAAGGCGCGCAGGCGTTCGCCAATGCGGGCGTAGTCTGGTGCGTGGAGTTCGAAGCCTCCCCAACGGTCGCCGGCAAAGGTATCGAACCCCTGCGAGACAACCAGGTACGAGGGATCGAACTTCGACAGGCGGTCGAACGCACGGTCAAGTGCGTGGGAGTAATCGCGCCAACCCGTACCGACGGGCAGTGGTTGGTTGTAGGTTGCGCCTTCGCCGGCCCCCGTTCCCGTCTCATCTGCAAAGCCTGAATGGGGCGGGTATGCCCAGTCCGGTTCGCCATGGATGCTGGCGTAGTAGACCCGGTCGCTGGCGTAGAAGATGTCCTGGGTGCCGTTGCCGTGGTGGATATCGAGATCGAGAATCGCAACGCGGTCGGTAGCGCGTCGCGTGCTTACGGCCTCACCACTCGACCCCATCGCCCCTGATGAAAATACGCTTTGCTTGGCCCACCCCATCGCCCCCGACGGAGTTCCGCTTTGCTCAAGGAACGATTGGGCAACAAGGGCTGCGTGGTTGAAGTAGCAGTAGCCTCCGTGTGCCCCGACGGACGCGTGGTGACCGGGGGGACGTCCGATGGAGAACGACCACGGCGCGCCGGCGCGGACGACCTGTGCGGCGGTCAGGGCGCATTCGGCGGAGTGCCATGCCACATCGACGGTGTGTTCTGAGATGGGTGTGCCCAGATCAAGCCCTCGGTCTCGGGGCCACGTGTAGGGAAACCATTCTCCGTCGAGACCCTCCTCAGCGGCAAGGGCAGCGTGTTCATGCAGGAACGCCACGTAGGCGGGTTCGTGTACCGACGTTGCAATCTCGATCGGAAATGACGAGGGACCACGAACCGCGTGTTCCCAGCGGGAACCCGTGATGGCGTTTCGGATCGCCTCGACCCGTTCGGGTCGTTCGGGATGCGGGGTGTGACGACCGTACAGGACTTCAATGCGAGGTTGGTGTTCGCGGTGACGCGGGCTGTAGATGATCGCGGCGGTCTCGGACATTGTTCAGGCATCCGCCATGGGAAGCGCGGTGCCAACTAACGGCCGGTATGCACGCGCTTCGTCAAGGTCGCGGGCGACGGCAATGTAGGTAGTCGACGTCTGCGTTCCGCCTGGTACGAGGTCGATTTCCGAAGAGATGAATGGGTGGACGCCAAGCAGGCCCATGTCTCCGCACATCATCCGCGCGTGGGAATCGCTGCTGACGATGGTCAGTGCTGGGCCGGCATTTCCCGATGCTACGGCGATCCATCCTTCTGTCGTTGACCAGAGGGTGCCGTGGGCGCGGGCCCGGCTCCTTTCGCCGTGGCGGAGGTAGTGCACGACGACGTCGTTGACACTTCCTCCCGGTTGCAGGTAGGTACCGAGGGTCAGGTTGGAATGAAGGCGGGACTGGGTGCCGTTGGTGACGGTGGTTTCGGCGACAAGGGTCGTGCCGCCTCCGGCAACCAGGTAGGTCGTGGTCACCGACAGGCCGACAAGGCGGGCCTGGTCCGGGGGAATGCCTGACGCCTCCACGGTTGCGGTTGTGGAGAATCCGTTCCACAACACGCCACCGCGGCGGGTTTCCACGGGGTGCCATTCCCACCGTGCGTGGTCGAGGCATGTGGTGCCGGTGTGCCAGCCGCCGTCCCTGAGGTGCACGGACACCCCGCCGAACCATGGGTTGAACCAGACCCACGGTTTTGGATCGGGAACACTGCTGAACAGGTGGTTTGTCCATTCATGTCCGGTGTCCGGGTGGCTAGCGAAGCGTGTACCAATCGGGGGCGACGGGGTGGGGGTGTGGCCCGCGCCGTTGGTTGCGAGCGGTGACGGGGTTTCCAGGGCATGGATGCGGCCGCGTTCGGTGGGGATGGCCTTGACCCGCATGCGGCCGGTGTCCAGGGTGATGGTCTGTCGTGTCACGCCGCCGTTCTGTGCGATGTCGCCGATGGTCACGCCAACGGGCCTGCCGTCACCGACGCGGACGATTGGCACGGGGAAGCGGTAGGTAGTCTCGCTGGTGGCGAGGGTTACGGATACCGGGAAGGCCGCCTGCCCGGTGGTTCCCCATTCCGGCAGGGCGAGGGTCACGGGCACGACGACCGGGTTCCCGGAGCCCCGTGTACTGACCTCGCCGAGATCGGTCGTGCCGTTTGGATGTTCCAGGAAGACGTGGCCGGTCATGGGGTCATCGTTGGCATGGGTGACGGACACGCTGGTGGTGACTTGGTTGCCGACGGCGAATGGACGTTCGATGGTGATCTCGATTGACGGATGCGCGGCGGCGGGGCCGTGGCTTTGCGTGCCGGCGTGACCGGAGGTGGATGACTGGCTGGAGTATTGGGATCGCCAGCGGGACCGGACGGCGTGCCAGTCTCCCGGCCCGGCGTAGAGTGCGATGGGCGCGGTCGTGGCCGTGCCTCCGGGCGCCACGGTCCCGAATGGCAGGATCAGTTCGGCCAGACGGTTGTCGCTGGTGACGTCGCGTGCGTCGGACCAGATGACGCCGACGACCATGCCGTCACCGAACTCGGCAATCCAGGGTTCGGAAAGGTGTGATGCGCCGCCCGATGGGTCGTCCCAGTCCGGGAAGCGGTCGCTTTCGTCGACGATCACGTTGCCGTCGACGACGCACGCGATCTGCGACTGTCGGACGCCGTCGAGTTCGGCGGATGTTCCGGCGCTGACTTCGAGCGTGCATGCCGACGATGAACCGTTGACGAGGCGGTACTGGACTTCCAGCATTGAACTGCCGGCGAGTCGGATCAGGCGCTCGAAGGTGACACCGGAAATGCGCTCTGGCTGTGAGCGTAGCGCGACGGTGAGGCCAGTTTCATCGCGCGTGATGTGCGGCGTCCATGAGCAGTTGCTGATGGCTGATGGGGCGAACGGCGGACCGAGCCCGCAGGAGTGCCGCAGCAGCTCGTTTCCGGTATGGCGGTCGACAACGCTGAATGATGGCTGCCACCCGGAACTTGGGAGCGGGGCTGTGACGATCAGGTCATCGGTGATGACGCGGACGTGTGCCTCGGTCTGTTCGACGAAGCGTGACCCGGTCGGACCCGCATGCAACGGGATGAAGACCGGGGGGGCGAACTCGGACGAAGACGCGGTCTCGATCGCTTCGGCATCTTCGGCAACGGCGGCAACCGTGCCATGCTGCGTTGCCTGCCCCGCCCCGTCGCCCCTGGTGACAATACGCTCCGCTTGGCCCGCCCCGTCACCCCTGGTGACAATACGTTCCGCTTGGCCCGCCCCGTCGCCACTTGATGCATCGACGCTTCCGGCTGTTCCCAACTGCCCCGTCGCCCCTTGTTGGAGGTACGTGGCGCGCCCGCCGAGCTGCAACGCACCGTCGCCGCTGCCGTTTGCGGTGAGGCGGACGGGGAATGAGTAGCGCCCGCGGGCGATGATGGTGGCGGTGCGTGTGGTCACGTCCACGGTGAACGGTCCGGACACGGTCAACCGGGTGGTTGCGTCTATGGGAACGTCCAGTTCGTTCTGGGCGGTCACCCAGATGGTGCGCGAGGTGCCGGGGATGAGCGGGTTGACATCTTCGGCGCTGAGGCTGACGGGAGGCACGACGCGGACCGCGGCCGCGAAGTTGATTGGCGTTTCGTTGACGATGGCGAGGACCCGAGTCACGTCGGGCGATGTGATGCCAGGCCGGGACTTGGTCTGGCTGCCTGCGGTGCCGCTTACGGGCCATGTCCATGAACCATGGTGGCCTTCGGCGATGGTGCGATGGGCCTGGTGGCTTGCCCGGACGGCACCTTCGCCGGTGGCAACGATGGTTGCCGACACGTGCGGCGCGCCGGTTGGAACGGTTATGCCGACGGATGCGTGGCGAGTCGTGCCGATCGGCAGGCGCGTGTCGTCAAGGCTCACGTTGATGGCCAGGTGTGGCGTCTCCAGGGTGAGCAGTGCATTTGCGTGACGGTCGATGCGGGCGCGGAGCATTTGCCCGTCCCGTACCCATTGGTAGGTGTAGACCTCGGCGTTGCCAAACATTTCGCGATCTGGGGTGACGTCGAGGGTACGGACGGCGTCGCGGTACCAGTCTGCTCCCGTCTGGCCGAAGTAGTCCTGCACGGGGCCGATCTTCAGGAGCATCGGCAGGAAGTTGGCCATGCGCACGGTTGTGTCTGGCACCCAGAAGAACCCGGTCTTCTTGTAGAGGGGCATTGCCTTGAGGTTGCCTGACCAGGTGTGGAGGTCTATGCGGTCCAGACCGAGTGACACGGTTCGGTCAAGCGCGGCGGTGAGGAGTTCGCGTCCGACGCCGAATCCGTGCCATTCAGGATGCGCCGTGAGCAGACCGACATAGGTGGCGGTGGGGTCTTCCGGCTGGGCGATGAGCGACAGGAATCCGACGGCGCGTGGTTCACCTGTGACCCGGTCAGGACGCCAGGCGAGGAAGGTGGAGAGTGGGCGGTTGCCACGGAGTTCGTGCCGCACGCCTTCGGTGGTGGCGTGCCTCCCCCCAAAGGGACCACCGCCGGGCCACTCGACGGCACTCTCGCGCCAGAGTGTGGCGACGGCGGGGGCGGCCTCTTCGGTGTATTCGGTTATGGTCGTGAAGGGTTGGCCAACGGTCGCTTCGTTATCCGCTGGCTCACGACGGCGTGGGAGCAGGCTGTTTATGCCGGATGGTGACACCACATCGGTAGTGTAGGCCACATCCCCGCCTCACCGCCCCTCGATGTGCATGCGCTGCGCGTCCCACCCACTCGCCGTGACGTGGTCACCACGCTGTGGCCACTGCTCAGCCCGTCTGGAGCCTGATGTGCATGCGCGGCGGTGGGTGGATTGGCTGGGTGATGGACCTAGGGCGCCGTGTGCGAGAGATCGAGCCGACGGGTCTCTACGGCATGGCAGAGATCGCGGACTTCGCTGGCGATGGACTTCAGCATGGCGGTGTCGGCGGGATCCTTGATGACGCGTGCAATGAGTTTCCCGATGGTGCGGAACTCTTCGGCGCCGAATCCGAACGTCGTGGCGGCTGGTGTCCCGAAGCGCACGCCGCTGGTCTGGAAGGCGCCGCGGGTCTCGCCGGGAACCGTGTTTGCGTTTGCGATGAGGCCTGCGCGCTCGAGGGCCCGTGCGACTTCCTTGCCAGTGGGGCCGGTGTCTCCGAGCCGGACGATGAGCAGGTGGTTGTCTGTCCCTCCGGTGACAAGGGTCAGGCCCTCGTCGATGAGCGATTGCGCGAGCGTCTTTGCGTTGGACACCACTGCGTGCGCGTAGTCGCGGAATGACGGTTGCAGGGCCTCGTGGAGCATGACGGCCTTTGCGGCGATGACGTGTTCCAAGGGGCCGCCCTGTAGCCCGGGCATGATCGCCTTGTCGATGCGTTCGGCCCATTCGGACTTGCACAGGATCATTCCACCCCTTGGGCCTCGCAGTGCCTTGTGGGTGCTGGTGGAGCAGAAGTCGGCGAATGGCACTGGGGAGGGGTGTGCCCCGCCGGCGATAAGGCCTGAAATGTGGGCAATGTCCGCGAGGAGAAGCGCTCCGACTTCGTCGGCAATCTCCTTGAAGGTCGCCCAGTCGAAGATCCGCGGGTATGCCGTGGCGCCGACGACGATCATCTTTGGACGGTTGGCGCGAGCTACGTCACGCACCTGGTCAAAGTCGATGAGTTCGGTCTCGGGATCGACCCCGTAGGCAACGAACTTGTAGAGCTTGGCGCTGAAGTTGACCGGGGATCCGTGGGTCAGGTGGCCGCCAGCGATCAGGTCAAGGCCCATGACGGTGTCGCCGTAGTTGAGGGAGGCGAGGTAGACGCCCATGTTGGCCGAACTGCCGGAGTGCGGCTGGACGTTTGCGTGGTCGGCGCCGAAGAGGGTGCACGCTCGCTTGCGCGCCAACTCCTCGACGGCATCGACCCACTGGCATCCTTGGTAGTAGCGTCGCTTCGGGTAGCCCTCGGCGTATTTGGTGGTGAAGACGGAACCCGTGGCTTCCATGACGGCCTGGCTTGGATAGTTTTCCGACGGGATGAGCTGGATGGTCTCGCGGAGGCGGCGTGTCTCGCCGTCGATCATTGCGAGGACCTCAGGATCAACCTGGGCAAGGCTGCCCGGCAGTGGTGAGGGGGTGTGTGGGGTCATGGTGCTGTACGTCTCCTTGGGGTGGTGAGGTGCCTCTGTGCCGCCCGGTTACCCGGATCCCGACTCGCTACCGATTGCAAGGCATGGTCTTTCCTGCCCCAACCCCCCACCGCCCCTTGATGTAGATACGCTGCGCTCCGGGGCTTGGGGGCACTGGGAACACTCGCACCGATGTCTGAACGGTTCGCATGGCCCCCGTGTCGTCCCGGTTCGGTCCAGGCGACGGGTGCGGTCACCGGCCCCAACGGTCGGCGAGCCACCCGCCGAAGGCTCCGGCAGTCAGGTTCAGGATATCGCCCAGAACGATCCCCCCCATGTTCATCGGGGGGAGGACGAGAGGGCCGAACTCTTCGACAAGCTTGGCTTCGTTGTAGGCGTTGAGACCGGCCCAGATGAGGATGAACGCAACACTCACGGCGATGCCATTGATGAACCCGGCGACTCCCGCGAGGCGACCTGACAGGTAGCCCCCGATGAAGATCGTGCCGAACTGGAGGATTGGCAGGACGCTGAAGTCACCGCCGAGCTCCGCTCCGGGGTCTCGGACGATTCCCTGTGTGGCCGCGAGGTATCCCCCACCGACCTGCAAGAGGTAGCTAACGGCCACACCGATGAGGATTGCGTGCGGGCGCAAGGTCATGGGACGTGCCGGGGGCGTGTTCTGTCTCATGGTCGCGCGGCTCGGTCCGTCATGCGTACCGTAATCGTCGCACTGGCGTCCATGGTTTGCCAATGCGGTGGGATGGAGAAGAATNNGGCCCCAACCTCCTTCGCCCCTTGATGCACATGCGCTGCGTTCCCCCATCCCGCCCCTAGATGTACATGCCTGACGCGAACGAGTGGGAGCAGTGGGATCAGGCCCCGGTTGGCTCGAGGATGGTGGCGCGGTACCAGTCGACGAATGACGCAAGCGCTTCCTCGAAGGGGGTTGCCGGGGCATAGGCGAGGAGGCGTCGCGCCTTGGTGAGATCGGCCCACGTGCTGTGCGGTTCGGATGGCGGGACCGGGATTTGGTTGATCACGGGTGTGCGGTCGAGAAGTCCGGAGAGGGTTGAAATATATTGGGACAGGGTTATCGGACGATCGTTACCCAGATTGATGACCTCGTAGTCTTCACCGTGTTCCACGATGCCCGCGTTCGCGCGCTCGAAACGATCAAGCGAGGCAAGGATTCCGGTGACGGTATCACCCACAAAGGTGTAGTCGCGCGCCATCGAACCGTCACCGAACTGCGTGATCGGGCGTCCTGCCCAGATGGCACTTCCGAACATTGATGGGGTGAGGTCAGGGCGGGCACGGGGACCGACGACGGTGAAGAAGCGTAGGCAGGTGACCCGCAAGTTGGAGACACGGGTGTAGGCGTGTGCGATCACTTCGGTGGCGCGCTTGGTGGCGGCATACACGGAGAGTGGTCGGTCGGCGGGCATGTCTTCATGGAATGGCCCCTTCCATCCCGGTGGCCCCCCGCCATAGACCGAACTGCTTGACGCCATTGCAAGATGACCGACAATCGGAACGCCCTGTCCAGTTCCCCCCTGATCCTCGGGCGAACCGGCATCGGCCCTGTCACCGAAGCCATGTCTCCGGCAGGCTTCCAGGACCTCGGTTGTGGCCACGACGTTCATCGCGACATAGTTTGGTGCCTCACTGGCGGGCGCGCGGACGCCGGCGCGCCCCGCGAGGTGGATCATGCGGCGGACCGGCGTGCCCGCACTGAACGTGGCACCAATCTGGAATGCGCGGTCAAGGTCATCGGCACGGCAGCAATCGGCTTCGAGGAACGCGTACTTGGGGGCCGATGGGCCTGCCTCGTGCCGGATTGCGTCGGCGGTTGCCTGGACCGATGCCAGATTGGCGTGCTTTCGCGCGGGGTCGTAGTGCGGCGTGAAGGAGTCGATTGCGACGACATTGTCACCACGCCGGAGGAGTGCCTCGCATGTATGGCTGCCAATGAACCCGGCGGCTCCGGTGACGATGACCGTCTGGCCTGTCGGGGCCTTGGCAATTGCACTGAGGTGGCCTTCTGTCATCACCATAAACCTTGCCCGGCGACGTGGGCCGGTCCAAATCGTGCGTTCATGTTCGGCGCACCCAGGAACTGCCTGTGGTAGCCGGCCGATGCGCTCAGGGATGCACGTGTTTCGACTGCCCCCATGCCGTGTCGCCGCATTCCGTTGCAACGGGTGGCAGGCAGCGATGAACTGGGATGCTCCCCCGAGAGTGTGAAGTTGACCGGCCAACATGATGCGCCCATACTCGTATCAGGATGGGAACGGATGGCAGGATGCTAAGTGACACCGTTTCTAGTCGCGCACGTGCCTTCGTGAGGTTGGTGACGCCAATCAGACGATCTCAGGCCGACGTCGCGATCATCGCGGTGGCAGTGATCGCGCTGCTAGGTTGGTCAGCACTGCAAGTGGTCGCACAGTCAGCCTCGGGTCGCGAGGTTGTTGTCGCGCGGGTGGTCGGCGAGATTGACCCGGCCGTCTCCCAGTATGTCGGGCGTGTCGTCACGGCGTCCGAGGCTCGGGGCGCCGAGGCACTCGTCATTCTGCTGGATACCCCGGGGGGTCTCGACGTCTCGATGCGTGAGATCGTCCAACGCCTTCTCGGTGCGCCGCTTCCGGTGATCGTCATGGTCGGACCTTCCGGTGCGCGGGCAGCATCTGCTGGCACATTCATCGTGCTTGCGGCCGACGTGGCGGTGATGGCACCGGGAACGACCATGGGCGCAGCGCATCCGGTGGCCGTCGAGGGCGGGATGGTGATCCCGATTGATCCGGTCATGATGGAGAAAGTCACCAACGACGCCGTCGGTTACATCCGTGGTCTGGCGATTCAGCGCGGGCGCAACGCCGATTGGGCCGAGCGTGCAGTTCGCGAGAGTGTGGTTGTTGGTTCGTCGGACGCTTTGCGGATGGGTGTCGTCGAAGCCGTTGCGTCAGATCTTGACGACGCCCTCAACCAGCTGGATGGGCGTCGCGTTTCCGGCCCGTGGGGCGACCGGCCGTTACGGACGCGCGGTGCGGTCATTGTCGAGATCTCACCGTCAGTCGCCGAGTTGATCTTGGCAATCGTCGCCCAGCCGGCGGTGGCCTACCTGCTCTGCCTGATCGGACTTGTCTTGATCGGGTCGGAGGTATTTGCGGCGACCGGTGGGGCGGCCGGCCTGGTAGGAACGATCTGTCTTGTGATGGCGCTGATGGGTTTCAACAGCCTCCCGGTTGAGAAGGGTGCGGTTGCAGTGATCGGACTAGGGGTAAGCCTCCTGGTTGCGGAACTCAAGGCCGGAGGGCACGGGATGCTGGCCGTCGGCGGGGTCATGGCGATCGCGCTTGGGAGTTGGTGGCTCTTCCCGGATTCTGGCCCGACGATTGGCGGTGTGCCGGCGCGCCTGGACCCGCTGGTCATGATCGGAGCGGTCGGTTTCCTGGCGGTTTCCACCGGTCTTGTCGTGGCGAAAGCGGTCGGGACAGTCGGTCGACCGGCGCGGACGGCAATGCCTCTCCCCGGCGAAACGGGTGTTGCCATCACCGCGCTCGCACCGGGCGGGACGGTCAGTGTCCGCGGTGAGGCATGGAGTGGACGTGCGATTGCGGGTACGATGGAGAGTGGGCAAGCGGTCCGGGTGACGGATCGGCGGGGCCTGACCCTGATTGTCGAGCCGGTGGCAACCGGAACTGAAGTCGTTAGCGCGGTCCCTCGGTCGGAGTAAGCAACATGGGATGGCTCGCCGTAGTAGTGGTGCTCCTCGGGATCATCATCCGGGGTGTACGGATCATCCCTGAATACCAGAGGTTAGTGGTGTTCCGACTGGGGCGGTGTGTTGGCGCCAGAGGGCCTGGTGTCCAGATCGTGGTGCCGTTCCTTGAACGCGCGGTCAGTGTCGATCTCCGGGAGTCGTTCCTGCAAATTCCGCAGCAGAAGTGCATCACCAAGGACAACGCCTCGATTGCCGTTGACTTCCTGATCTACCGCAAGGTCGTCGATCCGGCGTTGTCGGTTGTCGAAGTCTCGAATCCTGAAGGCGCGACCCAGGGCATCGCCACCACGACCGTTCGAGCAGTCATCGGGGACCTGTCGCTCGACGACGTACTGTCAAAGCGCGAGACGATCAATGATGTCTTGCGAGTGAAGCTTGATGCGGTCACTGAAAGGTGGGGTATCAAGGTTACGAATGTCGAGATCCGCGAGATCGTGCCACCGCCGCTTGTGCAGGAGGCGATGAACCGGCAGATGTCGGCTGAGCGGGATCGGCGTGCGCGAGTTTCCGAGGCCGAAGGGCGTCGCGAGGCCGTTGTCCTGGTTGCGCAGGGCGATCGCCAGTCTGCGGTTCTCAAGGCGGAAGGTGAGCGCGCGGCCGTGCGGTTGCAAGCCGAGGGAACGGCCCGGGCGCTTGAACTGGTGATGCAAGCCGCGTCGCAGATAGATGCCCGCACAATGACCCTGCAACACCTTGAGGCGCTCAAGGCACTCGGGGCGAGTCCCTCAACGCGAATGGTTCTGCCAGTTGACGTTCTCGCGCTTGCCGAACACATCGGGAACTACGCAGGCGAGGCGCTCAAGGTGAGCCCACCCGTTGACCCCGTGGCGTGACGCCAGACCGTGACAACCGCCCCCGAAGATCGACGGATGCGTCACCGAGGGGGCTACGGCGTGACGGCGGTGTTGCAGAACGGCATGGCCATCGACAGGGCGACGACGATGCTGATCGATACCCAGACGTAGTACCGGGTTGGGCGACCTCGCCCGCGGCCGGACTTGTTTCCTCGGGCGTTTCGCGGTTGTTGGCCGGGTTGCATGAACATTTCATCATCTGCAACGCGCCGTGACCGGACTTGATCGCAGTCCCGGCCATCCGGTGGGCGTGGATGCCTGCCAATCCCGTGGGCATTCGTGCCGCCATTTCCTTCTCATGTGCGGTGAGTGACCGGGTACCCGGTCGGGGTCAGGCCACAATTCCGTTGTATCCTCTGAAAACTGGAACAACGCATTTCGGCCAGAGGACTCTCCCCGCTTGGCGCAACCAATAGGCGCTGCAAGTAGGCGAGGGGGCATTCGTGAGGCCTTGCCCTGACTGATGTCGCCCGGACGGGCTAAGTGAAAAAGATTGGTGGCCGGTGGGGTACCGGGCGGAAGGACAATGCAATGCGGATCGGGATCAATGGATTTGGGCGGATTGGGCGACAGGCCTTCAAGGCAATCCTCGAGAGGCATCCTTCTCTGGAGCTTGTGGCGATCAACGATTTGGTTGACACCGCGACCAATGCCCACTTGCTTCGGCATGACAGCAATTATGGGAACTTCCCGGGAACAGTAAAGGTCGAGTCCGATGGCCTGATTGTGAACGGCCATCGGGTTGCGATCACCGCCGAACGCGACTGGTCCAAGCTGGACTGGGGTGGACGTGGGATTGATCTCGTCATCGAAGCGACTGGCGTAGGCACGAACCGCCCGGATGCGGAGAAGCATCTGCACGCTGGCGCGAAGAAGGTCATCATTTCCGCTCCGGCGAAGGGTGAGGACATCACCGTGGTCCTTGGCGTCAATGACGCCAAGTACGACCCTGCGAACCATCACATCATCTCGAATGCCAGTTGCACGACCAACGGGCTTTCACCGGTTGTGAAGGTCATTCTGGACCACTTCGGCATCGTCAAGGGGATGATGACGACGGTCCATTCCTACACGAATTCCCAGCGCATTCTTGACCTGGCATCGAAGGACCTTCGTGAGGCGCGTGCCGGGGCGATGAATATCGTGCCAACGTCCACTGGGGCCGCTCGCGCCGTCTCACTGGTAATTCCCGAAGTCAAGGGCATTGTCGATGGCGTGGCCTACCGCGTTCCGACCCCGACGGTATCAATCGTCGAGTTCATTGCGAACGTCAAGGCGTCGACCACGGTTGATGAAGTGAATGCCGCCCTCCGCGAAGCTGCTGCGTCGGGGTCCCTGCATGGGATTCTTGATGTCACGGACGAACCGTTGGTGTCGATGGATCTCAAGGGCAACACCCATTCTTCCATCGTCGACTCGCAGCTCACGATGGTCGTTGGCGGGGACATGGTCAAGGTAGCGGCGTGGTATGACAACGAGTGGGGCTACGCGTGCCGTGTATCCGATTTGGCCAGCCTGATCGCCTCACGCGGGTTTGCCCACTGACCGGCATTCTTCGTAATCCCACCCCGTCACGCGGGATACCGGATTTCCGCGGGTGGTGTTCGTAGCCACATGACCCTTGATACCGATCATCCGCCGCCGCAAGAGGCTCCGGATGATCGGCTTTTCATGCATTTGGCGATGTTGAATTCGCCATCCAAAACAGAGGTTGCCGATGATCGCACTCGACAAGCAGACCATCCGAGACATCGACTTGCATGACAAGCGGGTGCTCGTCAGGGTTGACTTCAATGTGCCGATGCATGAGGGTGCGATCAGCGACGATACCCGGATTCGCGCTGCCGTCCCGACCATCGAGGCCCTGCGCGCACAGGGAGCCCGTGTCGTACTCATGTCCCACCTAGGGCGACCAGACGGGGCGGTGGTGGAGGGTCTGCGCCTTGCCCCAGTTGCGGCGCATCTGTCCGAATTGATCGGTGTGCCAGTGACTGCGGTGCGTGATTGCATCGGGCCGGATGCAGAGGGTGCCGTCGAGGCGCTTGAGAGTGGGGGTGTCCTGCTCCTGGAGAACCTTCGCTTTCACGCCGCTGAAGAGGCGAACGATCCGGACTTCGCAGCGTCACTCGCCAAACTCGGTGACGTGTACGTGAACGATGCATTCGGGACGGCGCACCGGGCCCATGCCTCGACCGAGGGAGTGGCCCACCTTCTTCCTGCGGTTGCCGGATTGCTGATGGAGCGCGAAATCTCCATCATGGGTGGAGCACTGACTGACCCGGAACATCCGTTTGTCGCGGTTGTCGGGGGCAAGAAGGTCTCGGACAAAATCGGGGTTCTCAAGAATTTGATCGGCAAGGCCGATCATCTGCTGATCGGTGGCGCAATGGCGAACACCTTTCTCCGGGCACAGGGATACAAGATGGGGTTGTCGTTCGTGGAGGCCACGTCGGTGTCCACCGCCCGTGCAATCCTGAGCGAAGCGTCCCACGCCGGTACCGTGATCCATCTCCCGGTCGACCTGGTTGTGGCGTCACAACTCTCATCGTCGGTGGAAACCTTCATCGTGGGAGTTGGAATGGTGCCCGACAACACGATGGCCTTCGATATTGGTCCGGCGACGACCGAACGGTACGCGGACATCATCCGGTCGGCAACAACCGTGATCTGGAACGGTCCGATGGGTGTGTTCGAGATGGAACCTTTTGCCGCTGGAACACTCGGGATTGCGGAAGCGCTCGTTCAGGTGAACGGCACGACGATAGTCGGTGGAGGCGATTCAGTGGCGGCGCTGGAAGCATGCGGACACGCCGATTCGGTCACCCACGTCAGCACCGGCGGAGGTGCCGCGCTGGAGTTCCTCGAAGGAGTTGAGCTACCCGGCGTTGCTGTCCTTCGTGACCGTGCGACGACTACGACCAAATGATTACGTTGTGCAACGTGTTCCCTAGACAGTCGTCCCGTAAGGAGTGGTGATCATGACAAATCGGCGCCCAATCGTTGCGGGCAACTGGAAGATGAACACGACTGTCGCCGAGGCTGTCGCGCTGGCGACGTCACTCCGTACGGTCCTGCACGACGTTGGGCCAACCGAGGTTGTCCTCTGTCCACCAACAGTTTCGTTGGTTTCTGTTCACGGGGTCATTCATGGGACCCATCTCGGGCTTGGTGCCCAGAACGTCCATTTCGAGACTCACGGGGCGCATACCGGCGAGGTTTCTGTCGGCATGGTTGCGAGTGCCGGTGCGTCATACGTGATTGTCGGGCACTCAGAACGCCGCGCACGATTCGGGGATACCGATGAGGTTGTCTCGCGAAAGGTGCGCGCCGTTCGAACCGGAGGGTTGACGCCGATCGTTTGCGTTGGCGAGACCCTTGAGGAGTACGACGAAGGCGCAACCGCGGCGGTTGTGACGCGTCAGGTCCGAGCGGCTCTTGAGGGTATTCCCGCCGCCGATGTGAGTGGGTTCGTTATTGCCTACGAGCCAATCTGGGCAATCGGGACCGGCCGACCGGCGACCCCCGAAGGCGCGAACGCTACGGTCGGCGTCATCCGCGGGGTGGTCGCTGATCTCTACGGACGCGAGATTGCCGACGGGATGAGGATGCAATATGGCGGAAGCGTGACAGCGTCCAACGCTGCCTCGCTCTTCAGCCAACCGCATATCGACGGAGCACTTGTTGGTGGTGCGTCCCTTGTGGCCGATGGGTTTGCGTCAATCGTGGGCGCGGCATCTGTTCGAGTGGGGTGAGGACGAGGTTAGGTGACCTCAGAACCTCTGCAGTCACGCACGTATACTGGAGGACAGTCATGGAAACGCTCTTCTACGTAGTTCAGATTGTCCTTGCCATCACGCTGATCGGTGTGATCCTGTTGCAGGTCAAGAGTGCAGGACTGGGCAGCGCGTTCGGCGGCAGTGACGCGTCGATCTACACCACACGGCGAGGCCTTGATCAGGTCCTCTTCCAGTTCACCATCGTCCTTTCAGTGGTGTTCCTGATCACGTCCCTGATCGTGCTTCGAGTGACGGGGTAGGCGTGCCGCCATCGCGAATGGCGCCTTCATCGGGAAGGCGTCTGGCGACACAGTTGATGATCGCCCTCGGCGGGATCCTGATCGTCGCATTCCTGCTCGGCAGTTTCGCCCAATCTGCCGAGATCACCGAGGCTCCAGACTTTGGCGGCGCATACGTTGAAGGGCTGGCCGGTTTCCCCCAGTCGATCAACCCGGTACTGGCAAGTGATGACGCGAGTAACACGCTTGTCTCACTGCTGTTCGACGGTCTCACCAGAACCGACCCGCAAGGTCAGGTGATCCCGAACCTTGCCGAGACATGGGATATCGCACCAGATGCCCGTGAGTACACCTTTCATCTTCGTGATGGCGTACGTTGGCACGACGGCACGGCGTTTTCCGCCGACGATGTCATCTTCACCTACGGTGTCCTTCGCGATCCGTCGTACTCCGGGCCTTACGGGGTGCAGTGGCGAGACGTCAATGTCGAGAAATTGGACCGCTTGACGGTCCGGCTTTCGTTGCCCAAGGACAGTTTTGCGCCGTTCCTCGAATTCACCACGGTCGGGATCCTCCCGTTCCACATCCTTGGGACGGTGGGGGCCAGGGATTTGCCGGCGCACCGGTTCAATATCCAACCGGTGGGAACCGGTCCCTACAAGTTGAAGGAATTGACACCGGACCGGATAACCCTCGAGGCGAACACATCGCACACGCCGTCGCCGTGGCTGTCACGAATCATCTTCCGGATCTATCCCAACTACAAGACGATCCTCACGGCACTCGAGCGTGACGAGGTCGAGGGTGCACCACTCGTCGAACCGGGCGACGTAGTCCGGTTGCAGCGCCGCAAGGACGTGACGATCTACGATGCGCCGGAAAACACCGTCACGATGCTATTCATGAACACGGCAAACCCGGTCCTTTCCGACCGGCTTGTCCGTCAGGCCATCACAAGCGCGATTGATCGGGGGCGAGTGATCGAAGTTGCTCGCAATGGACACGCGCGCCGTGCAGACGGTCCCATTCTGCCGTCATCGTGGGCATATGACCCGAACGTCAAACGTCTCGAATACAACCTTGCCCGTGCGCGCGCCCTGCTGGATGAGGCTGGGTGGACGGCCGACCCTGCCGGAGGACCCGGGCGCCAGAAAGNNGAGGTGCAGAGGCAACTTGTGGCCATCGGGATAGATGTCGAGGTCCAGGCGACGGGTGCGGGCGGCTTGGTGCAGGATTTCCTGCTGCCGAGAAAGTTCGAAATTGCGGTTTACAGTTGGGACTTCAATGGGTTCGACCCCGATCCTTACTCGCTGTGGCATTCCACTCAGGTGGCGCCGGCGGGATTGAACATCAGTGGCTTCTCCAACCGCAAGGCAGACGAGGCTCTTGAACGAGGGCGTCGCTCGCTGGATCGAGTGGAACGGCTCAAGGCGTATGCCGAGTTCCAAGCCATCTTCGCGGAGGAAGTGCCGGCGCTTCCCCTCTACTTGCCGACATATGAATACGCGATCAGCACGAAGATACGGGGCGTTCGCACTGGAATCGTTGCCAACCCGCCCGACCGGTTCCGGAACGTCACCGACTGGTTCGCGAAGACTCGGCGCGAGATTGCCACGCGGCGGTCCTGAATGCACGCGGAAGGTCCCGCATTGGTGACCAGTGAACCTTTGGACCACGCGATCGTCCGAAGGCGCCTCGCGAACGGAACCGGGTTGGTGGGCCTGCCTCTGGTCTACCTTCCGGTTGTTGGGTCCACGAACGACGTGGCCGGTGAGATGGCACGCACCGGTGCCTCCCACGGCACGACTGTAGTGGCCGATGCCCAGACTGCGGGCCGTGG
>DDYL01000184.1:19026-31891 GCA_002347925.1 Chloroflexi bacterium UBA2235
CGTCGGTGGCGCCCGAACGGTTAGGTCGGATCGCGATCGCGGTTGCCGTTGCCGTCGGCGACGCGATCGGTTCGGCGACCGGACTACGCACGGCGGTCAAGTGGCCGAACGACATTGTCACCGTGTCCTCTGGTGTTGACGGAACAGTCCGGAAGGTTGGTGGAATCCTGATTGAACCCGCGTTGGGGCACGACCCGGACGGGACGCCGGTGATGCGTCACGCCGTCGTTGGAATCGGAATCAACGCCAATGTACCGGTGTCCCGGTTTGGGGCTATGGGCCAGGCATCATTGGCGCCTGCATCGCTCTTGAGTGAACTCGGCGGTCCGGTGTCTCGGGAGGACCTGATAGTCGAGGTGTTGCGGGGATTGGATCAGGTCGGCGCAATGTGTTCAGATGCGGGGTGGATCGAGACGAGGCAACGGTACGAAGCCCGTCTTGCCTGGCGTGGACGGGCAGTCGTTTTGGGGTTTCCAGTTGAAGGATCCAACGCGGACCGACCACCTGTTTCCGGAGAGTTAGTTGGGATCGACGGGTCCGGTGCGCTGGTGATCCGTCACCAATCCGGGGCGCTTCACGGATTCCATGATGGTGAGGTCCGAGTGCGGATTGCTGACCTGGAACCGTAGTGAAATTGCCGGTCACGCCTTGACGAGGTTGGGCTCCAGTCACACCCAACCGCAATTGATCCCGAAGGCCACTCAGGCTTCACACCTCATCTTCCGGAGGTGCCGTCCCTCGTCGCGCCGGATAGCGTTCCTCGCTGAGCCGTGTAATCAATTCGGATGCCATCGCACGGGTCAATCCTTCAGTGGTCACCTGTCTTCCAAGTGCACGCGACATGCGGTCGATGGCATCGAGTTGGTTCTGGGTAGGTTGAGGGGCGGCTTCGGCAGTACGGCTTGCCGACCGGGGCGACGCGGGTGATGGATCGGGACTTGAGGGTGATGCTCCACCTGGCCGTCCCGTTCCGGCCGTCCGAGGCCTTGCAGGCGGACGCCCGGGGGCCTGGGTTGGCATCGAGGCCAGAGGCACGGCCGGGAACGGACGGACCGGATCGGTCTGGTAGCCGCGCGGTTGCGGGTCAGGTGCTGGAATTGTGTCTGTACGGGGCGGGCCAAGAGGGGTGGACACTGGTGACCGAGGCGGGGCGGCGAGTTGGGTGACTGGTGGCGAAGCATCCGGCACTGAGTCGCCGAGTTCATCAAAGGCGGTCATGGCGACGTTGATCGCGTCACCCAGGGCGCGCGCCTTTGCCCGGGTTTCGGCAAGCCTGATCAGCGCCGATGCCATGGCGCGGGTGGTGTTTTCGGGGTCGGCATCGCCCAGGCCGGTGAATGTACCCCGTTCGGTAACGACCTCGGCGTGGCAGATGGCTACGAAACCGTTTTGCGGGCCAGGTGCCTGCACCAACTGGGTTCTGATCTGGCGAAGACCGGCCTGGTGAGCGGCGTCNNCCAAAGAATAGAACAGATGTTTCAATCCCGCAAGCCGATGCCTTGCGCGGCCGCGAAGTACGGCATTCACGGGTTTCGTATGGGTCGCAGATTCTCCACTACGCAGTACCGGTAGCCGCGATGATGGCGGAGTTGCACGCGTGTGGCTGGTATTATGTGCCAGACCGGTTACAAAACGGCTACCATTTGGCCTAACGCGGGCCCAAATGATGGGCAAGCATGCGCAGATCATGCTACACTCAAAACGCGTGTCGCAGGAGAATGTCTGCGAACGCTCCTTCTGAGGAGAAGAAGCACGTGGGAAAGTCAGCAGCAACGGTTACCCAGCCATCTCCGCTTAGCCCCCGCGAACGTCAGTTGCTTTCCGCCCTTGCCGAAGGTTCCACCCGCGCCGAATTGGCGGTTGAGTGGGGCATCAGCGTCGGAACGATTCACAACCACATTCGCGTGATCCATGCCAAGTTGGCAGCCCGCACCACCGAACAGGCCCTCGCCAGCGCGCTTCGCAAGGGTTGGCTCTAAGCGCGACCTTTTCAATTCGGCGTGTAGAGCCCAGTCGGGCACGGTCACCCGGACACGTTGAATAACGGACCCAAGGTGCCCGGTAGCGTTGAGCTGCCGGGCATTTTCGTGTGTCGTTGAAGACCGCTCGTGAAAACCTGACCTCAGCCATGTCAGGCATATACGCCGTGTGCACTTGCCGGGAGCAGATCCCGGATGCGGCGCATGATGATGTTGGCGAGTTCCTGATGATCGCGGAGGGTCTTGCCGTCTGACCCGAGCACGTCTCGCGGGTTGAACGGTTCGCCACCGCGGATTGAGACCGTGGGGCGGAGGCGATTGAAGATCAGGTGACTTCCGTCAATCGCGACTGGCCACACGGACGCGCCTCCGCGCAGGGCCATCAAGCTGATTCCCGGTTGCGCCTGGAGCAGTCCGCGACCCTTGTTCCGGTGACCTTCAGGAAAAATGGTGAGCATCTGTCGCGCCGCGAGGCATGCGAGTGCATCCCGGATTGCCTGGCGGTCGGCTTCTCCCCGCCGGACATAGATCGTTCCGTATCGAGCGCCAACGGCACCAAGGACCGGCCAACTTTCCACCTCAGACTTCGAGAAGAAGATTGGTGGTCGAGGCATGAAGGCACCGAGGAGCGGAATATCGGCATAGGCGAGGTGGCTGCTTGCCAGGATCAACGGGCCCTTGTCAGGTGTGGGGCATCGGTTGACGTCCTCCAGGACAATCCGTGACGCGGCCCGGAGGATCCCACCGACGGCGTACTGACTGAATACGAAGAACGGGTCCCCGTCGCGGAAGCCACGGGCTCTGGGGACGATGCCAGCCGGGACGTTGCCGGATTGGGATGGTGGGGTGCCTGGTGCAGTCCCCGTGGATGCAGGTTCGGAACTAGACATCGTTGGTCTCCAGCGCATTCGCGGAACGCAGGGTGCGTTGCACTACGTCAAGCGCGAAGGCAACCTCGGCATCGACCGTCAGGTTGTCAGTTTCTAGGTGGATGGCGTCGTCTGCAGGGCGAAGTGGTGCGGTTACCCGACCGGAGTCCCGTGCGTCGCGTTCGATGATGCTTCGCAGGATATCTGCGACTACTGCCTCCTGACCTCGGGCGTGCAGTTCGTCGGCACGCCGGCGGGCGCGCGTTTCAGGAGTGGCAGTAACGTAGAACTTGACGTCGGCGTCCGGCAGAACAACCGTGCCAATGTCACGTCCGACCATGACGACACGGGCGCCCCGCGCCAGATGACGCAGTTGTTCGGTGACGGCGCTCCGCACGCCCGGCAAAGCCGAGGGGCGCGAAACGGTGCGGTCGATATCTGGGGTTCGAAGTTCCCAGGTGACATCCTCACCGTCGATGAGGATGGTGAACTGCCTCCCATCCTGGACAGTCGGTGGGATGATCTGGAGGTTCATCGAAGCGGCAACTGGGCCGAGGGTTGCGTCGTGATCAGGATCAAGTCCCCGCGTTATGGCGATCCACGTTACCGCGCGATAGACGATACCGCTATCGATGCAGATTGCCTGGAGGGCACTTGCCAGAGCAGCACCGAAAACCGATTTTCCGGCGCCCGCCGGACCGTCGATGGCGATTGCAAGTTGGGCGTTCACGATGGCCTTCGTTCACCCCACGCTGGTCGGCGATCCTGGGGTGCGGCGATGCTCCGGGTTGCCGACGGAGGACGGCGTCGCGTTGTCGTTGCCTTGCCTCGCCGGGGCGCGGGGGTCGTCGACACTGATTCGACTTCATTTGATGTGAGCGTGCGCCATTGTCCGACCGGTAGTGAACCGAGACGGACACCCCCGACGCGGACACGTACCAGGCTCACCACACTGAGTCCGACGGCTTCGCACATGCGTCGGATCTGACGGTTCCTTCCCTCATGGAGGATGATGCGCAGACGGGTGTTGCGTCCCGACGTCGCGATCACATCAACTTCGGCACCGGTCGACCGGTCGCCCGGACCGATCTCGAGTGGAGCGCGCAGGGTTTCCATCGTTTCGCGGGATGGTGTCCCGTACACCTCGACGTCGTACTCTTTGGTACACCCGAACTTGGGGTGAGTGATGCGTTGCGCCCACTCGCCGTCGGTTGTAAATAGAAGCAACCCCTCACTCTCTTCATCGAGACGACCGACGGGAAAGAGGCCTGGCGCCGGTGGAACGAGTTCCATCACCGTTGGCCGCCCGAACGGGTCTTCGACCGTCGAGAGGTACCCGCGGGGCTTGTTCAGCGCGAAGTATCGGACGACCGTGGTGAAACTGATGGGCCGCCCATCCACGGTGATCTGGTGACGTACCGGGTCCGCACGTGTGCCGAGTTCCCGGACGGTAACCCCATCCACCTGCACCCGACCAGCGGTAATCAGGGCCTCGGCATCACGGCGTGATGAGACACCTGCCCGTGCGAGGACCTGCTGCAAACGCGATGGGGGAGCGCCTTCGTCCGCGAATGGGTTCCTGCGGGGAGGGTTTCCAGGCCCGGTGACGGTGCTCCCGCCGGGTGGACGCATCGATGAACTGAAGGGCCGACTGGCCTGCGGGGACGCGGTTGGCCCCGACGTTCCTGCCCGCCATTCTTCCGACCTGATCGCACCAGGTTGCGAGGCTCGTCGCGTCCCCGGTGGCGGGGTGCTCGATCCGGGTCGGGAGGACCCGGGGCGTGCGTTGCTTCCCGGATTACGCATGGTCACCTCAGGGGATTATAGGCGCGACCCCCCGCGTGTCCGGACCGTTCTTGCACCACGGCATCATTCGCAGGCGATACCATCGCCCGCGAGGAACGGGTTGAGAACAGATGGGTCAGGTTCGGCAACGCGAATGGGGCGTGCAGGCGGAGGGCGACACGGCCTTTCGGGGACTAGACGAGGCCGGTAGCGTGCGTCGCGCATTCGGGTCTGCAGAGATGAAGCGTCCGACGCGTTTGGTGGCGTCTGCTCCCGGCAGGTGCGGCATTGTCGGAAATCCGACCGACATGTACGGAGGCACCGTGGTCTCCTGTACTGTCCCCATGCGCGCATTTGTCAGCATTGAACCGGCGTCCGAACTCATTCTCGAAGCTGATGACGGAGCGGTCGTGATCCGCGACGTGTCCGACCTCGCTCCAGCCTCGACCCACACCGATATCTTCCGGGCGGCGATACGCCATCTTGGGATCTGGCCCCTGGATGTTCACCTGAAATGCTGGAGTGAACTTCCTTTCGGTGCTGGCATGTCTGGATCGACCGCCATGGTTGTCGCCACGGTCAAGGCGATCACGACCTACCTCGGACGGGCCCTCGGGGTCTACGAGACTGCTGAATTGGCTCGAGAGGTCGAGTTGCGGTCGTTGGGTGTGACCTGCGGATTTCAAGACCACTACATGGCTACGTTCGGTGGCCTCAACTCCATGGACTTCCGAGACAAGGCGTTCGACCGGTCGACTGAAGCAATGGTCTTCGCGACAGTTGAACCGTTGGCCACGTGGATGGGACACCTGCCCCGGTTGCCGTTGGTACTGGCAAACACGGGTGTCGTCCACCATTCAGGCGCGGTACACCGCCCGATCCGCGAACGATGGCTTGAAGGCGACCCGGAAGTCCGGCAGGCGTACCTCCGGATCGGAGAGATCGCGCGTGAAGGCAAGCGGGCTTTGATCGAGGAATCCTGGGTGCGCCTTGGCGCGCTCATGAACGAGAACCACGCTATCCAACGGGCACTGGGTGGTTCGGGCCCTTCGAACGAGCATCTGATCGGCGCCGCCCTTGATGCAGGTGCCTACGGCGCGAAGCTGGCGGGTGCGGGCCACGGCGGGACGATCATTGCACTGCATCCGGACCCTGAACGCCTGGGGGAGGCACTTCTGGCAGCGGGGGCAAAGCGGTTGTTTACTCCGACCCCGGTGTCTGGTGTCCGTCTGGAACCGGACCTCGACTGATCCGCGAGACACGCGTTAGCCACCTTTGGCCCCGTCCGGAAGGTAGGTGCCTGAAAGGGCGCGTATCCTTGGGTCCCGGGTCGATTGTGTCCGGGTGGGTCCGATGCGCGGGTCTTTCTGGCACGAACGTCATTCCGGGTGGCCGCATGTGACGCCACCCGGGTCGCAGGGGGGCATCGTCGGTGCGGGACGCGTGGCGTCATTTCCGGGCGGCCGTTGGGGAGTTCTACTTCGAACTTCCACGCATGATCGCCGTAAGCCTGATCTGGTTCATCCCGACCATTCCGGCATTGTGGGTGGCTTTCAGGGTGGTGACCTTTATCGGTGAGGACCCCGGTGCGGATGGCGATGTACTGATCCCGATGGTCGCGTTTGGCATCCAGGCCACCTTTTTCGGGTTCCTCTCGCTCGTCGCCGCCGGTCCAGCATTGGCGGGACTGCATTCGGCAGTTGCGCCGCTCGCGCGGGGCGACCTCTTTGAGATGTCCAGGTTCTGGCTTGGCGTCCGCACCCATTTCCGGCGGGCGTGGATCCTCGCAACCATCGATGTGTCCATCGGGGTCGTGCTGGTCCTCAATATCTGGTTCTATTGGACATCTGAGGTTCCTGGCATCTGGCTGCTTGCAATCCTCTTTGCCTACGGGCTCTTCGCGTGGGCGTGCATCCAGCCTTACCTGTTTCCGCTGCTGATCGAACTCGATCAGAAGGTGACGCTAGTCCTGCGGAATGCAGTATTCGTGGCGATGGACAACCTTGGGCTGACGCTCGGGATGTTCGCGATCAACGCGGTGCTGATCTCGATTGCAGCGCCGCTCGGCGCCATCCTTGTGCCGTTCGCGCTGCCTGCGATCCTCGCAAACATGCACTTGCGGGCGGTAGTGACGGTTATCGAACGCTATCGGGAGACGGGTCGGATCCTTCCCCGCGACGGTGAGAGTGTCGGCGAGGGTTACCGCCCGACGGTTGCCCATGACGAAGCGCCGGTCAGACATGAACGCGACGAGGATGATGCGCGTGGTCTTGGTGGCCGCCCCCGACGGCTGAATGGATAGGCGCCGGTCGACGTTGTCCGGGTGGTCGCGTCGCGGCCGGGAAGGTGGAGGCAGTGGCCTCGATAGATGTCATCGGCGCGGAAGTCTTTCTGGAGGGGCATGCCGCCCTTGCCGGGCTCTCACTGAACATCGCTGACGGGGAAGCGGTCGCAATCCTCGGGCCGTCAGGGTGCGGCAAGACCACATTGCTCCGTGCCATTGCCGGTCTCCAACCACTGCACGGTGGGTCGATTGCGTATGACGGCGTCGACGTGACGCAAACCGAACCCGCCGAACGTGGCGTCGGAATGGTATTCCAGAATTACGCCCTGTATCCACATATGCAGTCACAGGGAATCCTTGGTTTCTATTACAAGTTGAGGGGGCTGGATGCCGAGGTGGGTGACAGGGTAAAGGGAGTCTGCGATGTCATGGGGGCAGATTTCGAGGGGTTGCTAAAGCGGAAACCGGGGGAGTTGTCCGGAGGCCAGCAGCAGCGGGTGGCAATCGGGCGATGCATCATCCGGGAACCGAGGGTCTTCCTCTTTGATGAGCCCCTTTCAAACCTCGATGCCAGGTTGCGTGCCCAGACACGGGTGGAGATCAAGCGTCTCCTGCGCCGATTTGGTGTGACGGCGGTCTACGTGAGCCACGACCAAACCGAGGCGACGGCGATTGGTGACCGTATTGCGGTCATGCGAGACGGAAAGATCGAGCAGATCGGGCGATACCGAGACCTGCATGCGCACCCGTTGAACACCTTCGTGGCGACATTCCTGGGTACGCCACCGATGAGCCTGATCCGAGGGGTGATCGAGGACGGGTTCATCCGACTGACCGGTCCGGGAAGCGAACCGGATGCAACGGCTCCGGCGCCGCTGGAAGACGAGCCGTGGCGAGACGCGGGCAGGACGTCGGTCCCAGCGGGGATTGTCCGTGTCCCGTTCGGTGTGCGTCCGGAGGTCCAAATGGGCACCGGGATCATTCTCGGGTGGCGGCCCGAAGCTGCCCGGCTGGTGCCGGCTGGTGCTGGCGCGGTGCCGGCGTGGATCGTCGCGACAGAACCGGTGGTTGCCGACCGACAAATCCTGGTTACCTGCGCGGTCGCGATGACCAACGAGCTTGGAACTGACGCATCGGTGGTGGTGCGCGCCCGCGCGCCCGCCACGGCTGACCTCAACCGGGGTGATCGGGTCCATCTGGGGTTCGATCCCGATGAGGCCCACGTCTTCGACAGCGACGGAACCCGGAGGACCGCGGTGGTATACTCCACCGGATAGCCAGTACTCTGGTGCCGCAAGCCACGACCGAACGTGAGCGGGGAGACCCGCTTTTCGTGTTTTCTGGGTGATTCGATAGCTAGGCCATACGGGTCCGGCTCGTCACGGTTGATTGGCGCGGTGCCAAATGATGTCGGAGGGGCAACATGCGTAGCGACTTTGCCGCGTCCCTCGCACAACTGACGGCCGAACGGGGCTTGAACAAGGACGACCTCCTGAACATGGTGGAGGTCGCGATTGCCTCGGCGTACAAGAAGGACTTCGGGGTAACCGAAGAACGGAACATCGCGGTCCGCATGGACCCGCAGTCGGGTAACGCCCGGGTGTATGAGGTGTACGAGGTCGTCGACATTGTCGAGAACCCGCTGACGCAGATCAGCGTTGCCGACGCCCAGGTCCTCAAGCAGAGTGCGAGGGAAGGCGCCACGGTCGAGAAGGAGGTCACGCCTCCCAACTTCGGCCGCATCGGCGCACAGACGGCGAAGCAAGTGATCCTGCAGCGGATCAAGGACGCCGAGCGCGACAAGGTCTATGCGGAGTTCATTGACCGCGTGGGCGACATTGTCACCGGAGTAATCCGGAGATCCGACATGCGTGGTTCAATCCTCGAGATGGGTGCCGGAGGCAAGGCCGAGGGTCTTTTGCCCGTCTCGGAACAGGTGCGAACCGAACACCACCGGATGGGACAGCGGATCAAGGTGTACCTGACACAGGTCGATCGGAGCCTGAAGGGTCCGATGTTGATCGTGAGCCGGGCAAACCGGAACTTCGTGCGACGCCTGATGGAGCTGGAAATCCCGGAAATCTTTGATGGGCGTGTTGAGATCAAGTCGATCGCCCGAGAAGAAGGTGTGCGGTCAAAAGTGGCGGTTTCCTCCCGGAACCCGGCGATGGATCCGGTCGGTGCGTGCGTCGGTCAACGCGGGCAGCGCATCCAGAACATCGTGAACGAACTTGCCGGAGAGCGGATTGACATTATCCGGTGGGATGAGGATCCGACCCGTTTCGTGGCAAGCTCGCTCAGCCCGGCGCGGGTCACTGATGTCCAAGTGGATGAGGCTACCCGGACGGCGACGGTTATCGTCCCTGACGGGCAGTTATCGCTTGCAATCGGCAAGGAAGGCCTGAACGCGCGGTTGGCGGCGAAGCTGACTGGGTGGAGGGTGGATATCCGTGGCGATGGATCAGTCGCTGCCGAGGCACATGCGGGTGAGGTCCACGGCGACCCGGACGTGACAGACGCTTAGGGCACACTCCTGGTCTGGTCCTTTGCCGAGCATTCTGCAAAGTTCCGGTCAGGCATGGAAGGGCGGTACCATTACTGGAGTGCCAGTTGAGGAACCCGTCGCGAGTGTGCCTGTGGACGGTGGGCAGCCACCCGCCTCGGGGAAGTCGTCGTCACGCGTTTCCGGCACTCGTCCGCGGTCGCGACCTTCGACGGGAGTGCGCACCCGTCGCGTTCCGGAGCGAACCTGCGTGGCTTGCCGGGAGACGGCGGGCAAGCGCGAGTTGGTCCGGGTCGTGAGGACGGTAGCGGGACCGGTTGAAGTTGATCTGACTGGTCGGAAAAACGGACGTGGTGCGTACCTGCATGCGGACCCGGTGTGTTGGGACATGGCATTCAAGCGGCAGACACTTAATGGTGCCCTGAAGACGGTGGTGGGAGGCGACGACCTCACTGCGCTTCAGGAGTTTCGCGACCGATTGGTCGCAGGCGATGCCGGTGTCGCGGCGGTTCCCTTGGCAGCAGTGGCTGCACGGGTTGCCACCGGGACGCCGACGACGCGAGGATCACGTCGGCAGGGACGGGGTGGAGGGGTGAAACCGGCGACGGCCAAACCGGGTCCGGTAGGCGGCGGTCGGGCATAGAGGCCCGCTCTTCTGTCCAGGACGAGGCTGATCTGGAAGTTCCCGGGGATCATCGACGGCATGACCGGCCGGCGGTACGGAAAGTTAGGAAACGGCGAATATGAGCAGGTTCCGAGGCGGTGGTTCACGCGGGCGCGGACGCCCAGGCGGCGGGGCACGGGGCGGACGTCCCGGTAGTGGTTCTCGTCCGGGCGGTCCCGGTTCGTATGGGTCTCGCGAAAGCAACCTTGCTCTCGCATCGAAGGTTGTGACGCTGCCCCCTTCGATAAGCGTGGTGGACCTTGCCACCACACTCAACACGCCTCCCGCACAGATCATCAAGGCGCTTCTCCAGAAGGGCATCTCCTCGACGATCAACAACCTGCTTGAACACGATGCAAGCCAGGCGATTGCTGAGGCCCTCGGGTTCACCGTGATCACGGCTGAGGAGCGTGCCGCGCAGGTTGCCGAAGCGGAGGCAACCGGAACGCCGGTCACGCCAATCCGGTCCATGCCAGTCGCGCCGGTCACCGCGCCCGCTCCGGTTGCCGAGCATGTGGATCATTTCGGCAGCGACGGCGAACTTGTGACGCGTCCGCCAGTGGTCACCATCATGGGGCACGTCGACCATGGCAAGACATCGCTGCTGGATGCCCTGCGTGAGGCGCATGTGGCCGAGGCCGAGGCCGGGGGCATCACCCAGCATATCGGTGCCTATCAGGTTGAGCAGCAGGGTCGGAAGATCACCTTCATTGACACCCCGGGCCATGCCGCCTTCACGGCGATGCGCGCACGGGGCGCCCAGGTCACTGACCTGGCGATTATCGTGGTTGCGGCTGACGATGGGGTGATGCCCCAGACCGTCGAGTCAATCCAGCATGCCCGGGCAGCCCAGGTGCCGTTCATCATCGCGATCAACAAGATTGATCGTGCCAACGCGCGTCCCGAGCGTGTGAAGCAGCAGCTGGCAGATCACGGTGTGCTTGTCACCGGTTGGGGTGGTGAGGTTGAGACTGTCGAAGTTTCGGCACTCCAGAAGCTCGGACTTGACGACTTGCTGGAGATGATCCTGCTGGTCACCGACATTGCCGAGCCGACGGCTGACCCTCAGGCTTCGGGGTCCGGTTCCATCATCGAGGCGCGGGTTGACCGTAGCCGCGGTCCGGTGGCGACAATTCTGGTGCAGAATGGCACGTTGCGCGTTGGCGACTGGGTCTGCGTTGACAAGACCGGCGGGCGCATCCGGGCGATGGCGGACTTCCGTGGTGAACGCTTGCGCGAGGCCGGACCGTCCACACCCGTTGAAATCACTGGACTGGAAGAGGTTCCGGCTGCTGGTGACCGGTTTACCGTGATGCCTGACGAGCATGCCCTGCGTGTCGTTCTCAAGGAACGCAAGGACCGCGAGATCGATCCGGGAACCCGTAGGCTCAGCCTGGACGAAATCCTCGCGGGGATTTCGCTTGGCGAGGTCAAGGAACTCAACGTCATCCTCAAGGCAGATGTGCAGGGGTCGGTCGAGGCAATCCGCGGTGCCTTGGAAAAGGTGGGCGGAAGCGTGACGGGAACGACGTTGCGTGTCCTGTACGACGCCGTGGGCGCACCGACGGATACGGACATCAACCTGGCGGTTGCTTCACGTGCCGTAATCGTGGCGTTCAACGTGCGCACGACGTCGAATGTCAAGACCTTCGCTGAATCACAGGGCGTGGAGATTCGCGAGTACCAGATCATCTACAACCTTCTGGACGATCTCGAGACCGCCCTGAGGGGACTTGTGGAACCGACGTTCCGTGAGGTTGTCTTCGGACATGCCGAAGTGCGTGCGGTGTTCCGGGCCGGCAAGGGTGAGGCGATTGTTGGTGCGTTCGTTCGCGACGGTCTCATCCGGCGTGGGACGGCCGCCCGGGTCATCCGTGGTGGCGAAGTGGTCTACAACGGCCGTATCGGATCCCTGCGTCGCTTCAAGGATGACGTCCGTGAGGTGGCGGCCGGGTACGAATGCGGTCTGGGTCTGGAGAACTGCCCCGACCCGCGGGTTGGGGACGTGGTCGAGATTTTCGGCCGCGAACGCGTCTAGTCGGTTGCTGCTGGTCCCCGGCCAACTACCACCACTCCCACACGCCCCATTACTTAGTCGCTTTGCGCTGAACCGGAGACCTTGGTGGTATGTTGGTGGGGAACGGTCGAGGGTCTTCGTGACCCACGTAAGTCAAAGCCGGGCCACACGCCATGCGGTGGCCAGCCTGCTGGAAGGTGTTCGAGATGCCCGATCCGCGTCGCCGCGAACGCCTCGCTTCCGTCATTGAACAGATTGTCAGTCAGGTCCTGGCGCGCGAGTTGCGAGATCCGGGGCTTGAAGGCATCACCTCGATCACCAAGGTCGATGTTGCTGCTGACTTGAGCGTCACCAAGTTGCACGTCTCGATCATGGGCGATGAGGCGAAGCGTCAGTCAACCATGCGGGCACTGGAACGCGCATCTGGCTTTGTCCGGAGGCGTCTTGCGGAAGAGTTGACCATCCGGCAGACCCCGGAGGTGATCTGGGTTCTGGACCGCAGCATCGAACGGGGTGACCGGGTTCTGGCGTTGCTGAGTACATTGACCATTCCGCCGGAACCGCCCGCGGATGCCGATGCACCTCCTGCGCACGTCCGCGCTCCGGCCATGGAGGCCGACGACACTGATGACGGGCGCCCCGTGGTTCGTCGGAGGGTGATCCGGGTGGCACGCCCCGGTGGTGCGCCGCCAGCTCCCCGTCCGCGACGCAAGCCCTGACACCAGTTACTCCACCTCATCGCCCCCGGATATACATGCGATTCG
>DDYL01000184.1:31975-37135 GCA_002347925.1 Chloroflexi bacterium UBA2235
AATCAGGGTTGTTTCGCCGGGACCCCAAGCAAATGGAGGCAGGTGGCCACATCGGCGTTCATCTGCGTGACCAGCGCGTCAATGCTCTCGAAGCGCACCTGTCCCCGAAGGCGTGCCACGAAGTGCAGGCGGAGTTCCTGGTCATAGAGGTCACCATCGAACCCTGGGAGAAATGCCTCAACAAGACGGATTGTCCCGTTGAATGTTGGCCGGTCACCGATGCTGATGGCTCCCGCATGAAAGACGGCAGTCGACGACAGTGGGTTCCTCTCGACCCACGCCGCGTAGACGCCATCCAGAGGCGTCGCACGGGGTCCGTCAGGATGCACGTTGGCGGTTGGGAACCCGATTGTCCGTCCCATCTTGTTGCCGTGCCTTACCGTGCCAAGATACGTTGGGAGACGCCCAAGGTATGTGCTGGCATCGGCTATCGACCCGGTTTCGACGAGTCGGCGGATGGCACTGCTGCTGATGAGCGGGGATCCGTGCGTAGTATCGCCACTCGGGGCTGTCACAGGCACGACTTCAATCATCTCGAACCCGTGGGTGCGTCCGACTTCTGCGAGCACCGCCGAGGTTCCGGCCCTTCCACGGCCGACGGCGAATCCCGGGCCGTGGATGATTGCGCGTGGGTGTACGAAGCGTGTGATGGCTTGTACGAACTGTTCCGGGGTTTGACTTTGCACATCAGCGTCGAAGGGCCAGACCAGAACATGGTCTACGCCTAGCGCGTGCATCCAAGCCGCGCGCTCGATCGGCGTGCTGACCAGGGGCGTCGGTTCATGGGGGCGGAGAACATGTGCGGGGTGCGGGTCGAAGGTGAGGACAACGCATTCGATGCCGCGGCTTGTGGCTTCGCGACGTGCGTGCGCAATCAAGTCCGCATGCCCGCGGTGCACGCCATCGAAGTTGCCGATAGCCACTACCGCTTCACGTGTGACGGGAGGTGGCATCGCACCCTGCACAAACGTGACGCGGGCCAAGTCAAGCATGTTCCGGTCGGGTGGCCCCGGGACGCGGGTGAGATCTGTGGCAGGAAGATAGCCCCGCCCCATCCACCCTTGATACATCGACGCTTCGCTCATACGGGCGTGGCCTGACTTGTGTCGTTGAAGTCGCAGGTTTGTCTCACCGCCCACCGGGGCCGGAGGGGTCGCCCACTCTGACGAAGGGTAACCGTCGGCAGTGCCGGGCCTGTGGATGTCTTGCGTCCTTGAAGTATTTAGGCTTCGCTGGCCGGGGGATGTGACGGGATTTGCGACGTTGGCGACGCGTGGAAGACCTTTTCGGGTCGCCAGAAATCGGGCCGTGCGGGGTCGGCGGCCAAGATGGCGGCTAGCCTTCCATCGGGATCCAGGGCACGTGCCCGACGTGGGACGTCAGCCCGACCGCCCGGCTCCGTCGCCCCTTTGTGTACGTGCGCTTCGCTTGTGGCTTGCACGGGATCGGATACCGCGGCAAGGACGGGGCGACCCTGGTCTACGTCGCGCGTCTGAACGGGCGACAGGTGAATGGTTGGCAAGTGGTCGACGGCGGTCTCGGGTGTGGTTTCAAATCTCTGCCATGAGCGTTGGCGCAGTGCTTCCAGCAGGTCATCCAGGGTGGGGGCATCGTCGATCCCGAACCGTCCGGACCGGGTTCGTCTCAGGCCACTCAAGTGCGCGCCGACGCCGGTTGCTGCACCGATATCGTGGGCAAGACTACGGATGTAGGTTCCCTTGGTGCATGTAACCGTGAGGCGTGCGTCGGGAGGGGTCCAGTCGTCGAGGGTCAGCGAGCGGATGGTGACCGTCCTGACCGGGATTTCCACTTCGATGCCGCGTCGCGCCAAGTCGTACATGCGTTTGCCGTTCACGCTTACGGCTGAGAATGCCGGGGGACGCTGCTCGATGGTGCCCCGGAACCGGTCCAGTTGGGCTTGGACGATGGTTGCGTCGATCCCTGAAGGGTCTGTCCGGGTGACCACATCGCCTTCGCGGTCGTAGGTGCGCGTGGTTATCCCAAACGTGACGTCGGCAACGTAGGTCTTGTCGTCACTGGTCAGGTATTCGAGGAGACGTGTGGCCGAGCCAAGTGCGATGACAAGTACGCCAGAGGCCAGGGGATCGAGTGTCCCGGCATGGCCGACGCGTCGCTGGCCTGATGCCCGCCGGATACGTGCGACGACGTCGTGGGAGGTCGGGCCGACTGGCTTGTCGACAGCGAAGATCGCGTCCATGATGGGTGTCGGTGGCCTCCGGGCGGTGCAGTATAGGCAATGCGACGCCGGTCGCCCGGTAATGGGGGACGGTTCGGGTGCACCGCCCCACTCCCCATCGCCGCCTGATGGAGATACGCGTCGCTCGGCCCTCTCCCCGTCGCGCTTTGATGGAGATACGCTTCGTTCCCGGCATCCCGGCATGAGTGCAAACATGGCTAGGACGTGTGAATCCTCGGTTGTGCCATGCCCCGCGCCAATCCAAGCCGTGTTGGCCCGGAACCTGGGGCGCGCGGGTCAGGAGACGGTGATGCGGACGTAGCGCTTCTTGCCTGCACGGAGGATCAGCATGCCTCGGTGCAACGCATCAGTGCTGACGGAGAGTTGGCTATCTACCCGCACCTCGTTGAGCGTTGCACCGCCGCCGTCAATCAGGCGCCGTGCGGCTCCACGAGAGTCGGCAAGTCCGGCAAGGACGAAAAGGTCGACAATCGAGATTCCCGCTTGAAGCCGAGATGCGTCAATCGGGACGGAAGGTATCGATGGCGCGTCGACGAGATCGTCGAGGGTCGCACGGTCACCATCGGTTCCCCCGAACAGGGCTGACGAGGCGGAGCGTGCGGCGTCGGCATCGGCAGGGCCATGGGCAAGGACGGTTGCCTCATACGCGAGTCGCTGCTTCGCCGCCCGCAGGCCCGCCCCTTCGGCAGCCGTCAGGTCTCTGATCTCGTCCATTGGAAGATAGGTGAAGTAGGCCAGCAGGCGGGCGACGTCCCGGTCATCGCAGTTGACCCAGAATTGGTAGTACTCGAAAGGCGACGTCTGTTCGCGGTCAAGCCAGACGCGTTCCCCCGATGCGGTCTTGCCCATCTTCTCCCCGGTCGATGTCAGGAGAAGCGGCGTTGTCAGCGCGTAGGCCGGAGCATTCTCGACGCGACGGATGAGGTCGGCTCCGGCGAGGATATTCGCCCACTGGTCGCTTCCCCCCAGCTGCAAGGAGCACCCATGCCGGCGGAATGCTTCCAGGAAGTCGTACGCCTGCAGGAGCATGTAGTTGAACTCGAGGAAGGTCAGTCCCGTCTCGAGGCGTGACCGGTAGGCCTCGGTGCGAAGCATGTCGTTCACCGAAAAGTGACGGCCGTAGTCGCGCAGGAAGGCGATGTAATTCAGCTCGAGAAGCCAGTCTGCATTGTCCACCAGGAACCCTTGGCCCTGGGACAGGTCGAGGAAGTGTGCGATCTGCCCTCGGAAGTGGGTGGCGTTGGACTCGATCTCTTCCCGTGTCATGATCGGGCGGGCACTGGTACGACCGGTCGGGTCCCCGACCATGGTGGTGCCGCCTCCGATGAGGGCGATGGGTCGGTGGCCGGCCTTCTGGAGGTGCGTCATGGCCATGACCTGGATCAGGTTGCCGATATGGAGGGACGTGGCGGTCGGGTCGAAGCCGACGTAGTAGGTGACGGGACCGCGGGAGAGGGCGTGTTCAAGCCCCTGCTCATCAGAGCATTGGTAGAGGAACCCGCGTTCGCGAAGAGTGTCCAGAACTGACGTGTGCCCACCAGTGGCGGACGTGGCGACGGGTTGGGCGGGTGTTGTCGGCACAGACATCGTTGGCGTTCCCCCGGCAGGATTGCCCAATTGGGCAACAAAAAAGGCAGAGGAACAATCCCCTGCCTGACCCGGTGCTTGCAGCGGCCCTCACGGGCCTTGCTTACACCGGGATGCGGTACGAATAAGAGGCCGCGAACACGGATAGCCCAAGAAAGTCAGTGTTCGTGCACATGGGTGCCCGCGCTGGCAACGGCCTCATTTCGTTTCGACTATACGCCCGATATTCTGAGGCCGTCAAGCGCAAGCGTCAGCGAACGCATGCCGTTTGGCAACCTCGTTCGTCATTGCGCCAATTGGCGCCGTTGATCACCTTCTGGGAGAAGGTGGCGGGCATCACGTCATTTGTGTCGAATGAAGCGGTGACGGTGGACTGGCCCTGCGTGGCTGATCACCCGCCCGACACGTACGCACCATCGCTCCCGGTGGCGCGTCGGCATCGACCATTCGGATCGCCCTGGGGTGCAGTGACTTCGTCGTGAAGTATCCCCGGCTCGGCGCGGCCATCGACGCCCAGATAGTGTCACCGGCGACGTGGTCCGACCGGGTTACGCTTGCAACCACACTCCTTGTACGGTGGGGTCTCTTCCATTCGGCGAATGTGTGACAAACTCTGCCCTACTCAGATCTCGTTCGGCTCATCGCCAGATCATTTGCTTGCTCGAATGAACCATCACTGCCGAATGATGTTGCCCAGAAAATAACCCGTGCCCTTGCGACGTGTCGCAGTGGCGGAAGACCTTGTGAACGATCCTCGACAACTCGTCGCTTACGGTCTCTTCTATCGTGGGGATCGGCCGTACATTCCCGTCTTGGTTGGTGTACGACTGGATGAGGTTCGACCCGGGGCCTTGCGTCTACCGATAAACGAGTGGTGTTCCACGGGTGTTACCGGGGTCTGCCTGGATATCCGGTGGGCTTGGCACGCGTCAGGTGGTGGGGGTCAGGACGACGAACCGGCTTCCGTCGTAGCAGAGGCGATTGCCTTGGCTTCGGAGGCAGGTCTCGATGTCTGGGTGATGGCGAATATGACGGACGCCCCACCTGGGCTGGTTGGCTCACCTCCGGGGCGTCCGGCGATCAGAAGGAATGCGGGTCGTCAGGGTTTTCCGAGTTCTTGGGACCGCGACCGGGCAAACAAGTGGTTGGAAACACTCGCGTCTTCGGTATCGCAAGGGAACCGGGCACCAATTGCCGGGTTCATGGTTCATACAGGTTTGAGGCCAACGAGTTCGCACTCGTGGTTGCGGGATGGCGCGGACGACGCACTGCTCTTTGAGTGGCGTTCGTGGTTGCGTCGTCGGTACGACAGCGACAACGCCATTGCGCGCGAGTGGGCTTGGCCGGGCCTGACC
>DDYL01000184.1:37159-41180 GCA_002347925.1 Chloroflexi bacterium UBA2235
GGTGCCGGTTCCGGCAGGGGCGTACTGGCCGGGGACCGGTAGTGGTCGGGGTGGCACAGGCGGTCCTGGGGAACGGTCCGGGCGGGAACTTTCGCCCGGACAGTTTGCTGACTGGCACGAATTTGTCGGGCATGTGCGCTCGGTGTATTCCCGGGACTTGAGGCAGACTGTCGAACGCGTCTTCCCGGGAGTCCCGTGCGCGATTGTGGAGAGCGGTTGGGCGGGTCTTCCGGGTGTCGGAGTGGCCACGCCACCCCTCAACTCGGATGACACTGCGCTCCTGCAAGGCATGACTCGCACCGAGGCGCGGGTTCCCGACGTCGCGTGGGTTGCATCCTCGGCCGTGGGACGCCTTGATGATGACCATCCTCCCATGATTTCGCTGGTGGATCGGAGCGGAACGTGTGAAGGGAGGGTTGCATCGCTGGTCGTTGCGGTTGGTGAGGGAATGGTCTCACTGACGATCCCCGAGGCCTGGATGGCCGACCCGGAAGTCAGATCATTCATTGCGTTCGTAGCAGCCCACTCAGACGAGTTGGTGGCGTCCACCCATCTGACCGATCCGGTCGTCTGGATCGATGATCCAGCGTACGCGGGCGCTGACCCCGATGACATCGCCACGGTTGGAGCGTCCGCCACTTCCCTGCGGTGGCGTGAAGAGCGGGTATCCCTTTTCATGGCGATGCGCTTGGCGGGATTCCAAGTCAGCGTGCGTGATATCGACCGGTTTGGGTCAGGGCTGGATGGTGAGGAGTCTGTTGCCACGTTCTTTCCGGCGCGTCGATGGATTGACCTTGAACGGTACGGGCGTCTTGTTGTCCATACATTGCGCGGAGGCAACCTGATCACCTTTCCAGCGCCTCCGCGTCGACAGCGCGACGGCACGGCCTTCCGCTCGACGTTTCTGTGGCCGGTTGCAATGGGTCGTGAGGTCCTGGCGAAGGCGCCGGTGCGTTTGCGGGGCGCGGATGGCGGGAGTTTCGACGGGGTGGGGTACGGAGTGGTGTACCCGGCACCGTTGCCGGAGAACGCGGAACCGATCCTCCGGTCAGTGTCGGTTCTGCCCGGTTCTGGAGTGGAGGAAGCCGTCGCGGCGTATCGGGCGCAAGTCCACGACGGAACCTCGGCGGTGATCGGTTTTTCGAGGATCGGTCATGACCCAGGCGTTGGTGACGAGGCCGATCATGTTGCCATCAGGCGTTGGGTGACGCGCTTGGTGGAGACGGTACCTCGCCGGGTGCAGCCATCCGAAGAATTGGCAGTCTTCACGTCAATCAGGCTCGTCCCATCCGGTGGATCGCTGGTGTTCGTCACCAACCCGTCGCCTACATTCACTTCCGGAGGGTTGACCATTCCTGATCCCGAGGCAATCGCTGCCTCGGACGGCCTGTCGTTCCGGATCGAATTCTCGACCTCGGGCGCCTCGGCTTCGGTTTCCGGTACGACGGTGCAGGTGACATTGCCAGCGTTTGGCGCGATTGTCTTGCGACTATCGTGATCTTCGGCGTCGGGAGGATTGGGATGACTTCATCCCTATACTCTGGGCCGGAATGACCGGAAGCACGCACCAGCGACTCGCACGCATTGTTGTCAAGATCGGGACCGGGATCCTGACCGGCGGGGCGCGGACGCTTGATCACGCCCGGATGGCGGATGTGGCACGCCAGATCGTTGAGGTAAGACAGTCCGGGGTAGAGGTCCTGCTTGTCTCCTCCGGGGCAATCGCTGCGGGGCGCGCGCACCTTGCACTTGATGGCTCAAGGCGAGACATTCCTGCCAAGCAGATGCTTGCGGCGATCGGACAACACAGGTTGATGAATGTCTGGGACCGCATCTTCGCGGACCTTGGCGTGACGGTCGCGCAGACCCTCCTGACCAAGGGGGACCTCCGAAGCCGGCCCGGATACCTGAATACCAGGAACACGCTTCTTGGGCTTGTTGAGGTCGGGGTACTGCCGATCATCAATGAGAACGACGTTGTTGCCAGCGACGAAATCCGGGTCGACGGGGATAACAGCCTTTTTGGCGACAACGACAATCTCGCGGCGATGGTGGCGAACCTCGCTGACGCGCAATTGCTCCTGAACCTCACCAACACCGGTGGTCTCTACACTGCTGATCCGCGGACAGATCCCGATGCACGCTTGGTACCCGAAGTCCTGCGAATCACCCGGTCGATCGAGGCGCTTGCGGGAGGTGCGGGGACCGATCAGGGAACGGGCGGCATGCGCACCAAGATTGAATCCGCGCGACTGGCGACGGCATCCGGAGTGGATGTGGTGATTGCCCCGGGAATGGAACCTGACGTTCTCGTACGGTTGGTTGCGGGTGAGGCAATCGGCACCAGGTTTCGTGCATCGAATGCGCATCGGGAGTCTCGGCAACGGTGGATCCTTTCGGCACTTACCCGACGCGCCGCAGTCCATGTTGACCATGGTGCCGCCGATGCGTTGCGCCGGCGTGGACGCAGTCTCCTTGCGGCCGGTGTGCTCAGGATCGACGGCCGGTTCGGGCGCGGCGATCCACTCTCCGTCATTGACCCAGACGGGGACCGAATCGCTTGCGGCCTCGCGAATTACGCTTCGAGCGATGTTGCGCGGATCAAGGGCATGCACTCGGCGGCGATTGCCGATGCACTTGGCTATGCATTTGGTGAGGAAGTAATCCACCGGAACAATCTTGTTTTGGTCGCGTCAAGAGATCGCCCGCAGGTATCGCACGGGTAGTTTCGCATGACTTTCGGGTCCGCCGATAACAGTGTGGCCGCGGGTGCGACCACCCCCAACCGGGCCGCGTTCCATCCTCTGTCAGGTGCTGTCTTGCATGGCCAGTGAGCGCGTGGTTGTGTTGGTTCCAGTTGCCGTGGCGTAAGGCAACCATCGCGGTGGCTGCGAAGCACATTAGAGTGCGTGGCATGGTCACTGGCGATACGATAGGGTCACTGCAATGCCGACCGGCCAGGCCCAGATGCGATCGGGCGCGATGCCCCACGACCGTCCCACTGAAAACCCGGTTGGACGTCGTGGTGCCACGCGTCGCATTCCGGCATCTGAGCCCTTGCGTCCCGCTTCGGCATCGGTTCGGTCCTCATCGACATTCACGCGAAGACCGAACGGCGGTGATGTGCCGGTGCGCGAGGTCGCGCCCCGGGTGCCTCGTCGGCTTCCACCTTCCCCTGGTCGTGTCGCGTCGGAAGACGACGACATAAGTCAGGCTGAGTCAGGACCATTGTTTCCAGCCGGGAAAGTCACACGGTTCTCGGGTCGCGGGCGCAGTGGGGCAACGGATCGCGGGGACCAGAAGGAACGTCCACGAGGCGCGAATGGGCGCCTGGGCTATCGGCTTTCGGTGCGCCAGATCCCGCTTGTGGCCATCCTGCTCGCATTCATCGTTGGCGGGGTCATGGATGTTCGCTACGCCGAGATGGCCTTGCCGGGAGTGCGGCTTGGCGATGTGGCCCTTGGTGGCATGGGGGCGTCTGAGGTCTCTCGGGCGGTAAACGACGCAGCGGTACCGCTCGTTGCCGCACCGGTCACGTTTACGTACATGAGCCGCGAGTGGCGGCCGTCGGCGCGCGAGATTGGGATGCGCGTTAGCACCGAGGAGATGCAAGCGCGGGCCATGGCGACTGGCAGGACGTGGGTGTGGCCATTGCGCTGGGTCCAAGTCGTCGCCGTCCCGCTGTGGCGACCGGATGTAATGTTTCGCGCCGAGATTGACCGTACGCAGCTTTCGGCGTATCTGGAGAAGCTCGCATCGGGGGTCAACCGGAACCCAGTCGAGGCCACGTTGTCTATCAAGGCGGGGCAGATAATCCTGACCCCCGCGGTCAACGGTGAGCGGATCGATGTCGAGACCGCAACCCGTGCTGTCCGCCTACCCGCCAACTTGACTGACCGTCAGGTGGTGGCGCTGCCGGTCGTCGTTGCACAACCTCGCACCTCACAGACGAGCATCGCCGAGGCTCAGCGGGTTGCTCAGAAGGTCATGTCCGGCCCACTCTTCATACGTGCTGGTGAGC
>DDYL01000184.1:41189-64898 GCA_002347925.1 Chloroflexi bacterium UBA2235
TTCGTCAAGACAATCGCCCAACAGGTTGAGCGCGCACCGCAGGATGGGCAATTTCGCTGGGACGGCAAGGCGATCGTATTCACCCGGGACGGTCTCGATGGGTTACACGTGGACCAGGCGGTGGCGGTTCGCACCATCATGCAGGCCGCATCGGAAGACAGTCGGGACGTTGTGATCCCGGTCACCATCGCTCGACCGACCGTCTCGAGTTCACGCCTTGCATCCATGGGTATCAAGGATCTTGTCGGCGTGGGTTCGTCCAAATACTCCGGTTCGTCGCCCGAGCGCGCCAATAACGTCAAGGTGGCTGCTGGGAAACTGCATCACACGCTGATCCAGCCAGGTGCGGTCTTCTCGTTTCTGGAGAGCCTGGGCCCGATCACGACCGAGAACGGTTACCTTGAGGGACTGACCATCCAAGGCGATGCCACAGTCCCGGGGATTGGTGGTGGGGTCTGTCAGATTTCTACCACCATGTTCCGTGCGGCGTTCTGGGGCGGTTTGCCAATCATCGAGCGCCATCAGCATGCTTACCGCGTCACGTATTACGAACAGGATGGAAGCCCGGTCGGCTTCGATGCAGCGGTTTACGATCCCGGGGTTGACTTCCGGTTCAAGAACGACACAGGATCGCCGCTCCTCGTGCACGTTACCGTCGATGAGCAGACAAAGGTCGTCACGTTCAGGCTGTTCGGTGAAGTGACAGGGCGTGAGATCAAACTGACGAGCTCACGGGCAAATGAACGCCCCGCACCTGATGCCGCTCCGGATGTGCCGGACCCCAAGCTCCCTCTCGGACAACGAAAGCAGGCCGAATGGAAGGCCGATGGGGTTGACGCGGTTGTGCGTCGGATCGTCACGGTGAACGGCAAGCAAAGCCTGTCGGACAGTTTCTCGAGCCGTTATGCGCCTTGGCAGGAGAAGTGGGCCATTGGCACGGGCGCGGTCGGGCAAGGTACGCCGCCGGCGGTTCGGGCGGCCGTTGCACAAGGAGTTCTAGTTCCCGGTTCACCCGGGCTGTTTGCCGCCCTGAAGACGGTCATCAGCCCGACGCCACCGTCGCCTGCGGTGGCCGAACCACCACCCGCTCCGGTGGCTCCCAACCCCGCTCCGGTCGTGGTGAACGGTGCGCCTGCAGTGTCGGGAGCTCCTTCAAGTGCGACAGGGGCGCCGGCATCTGTCCCCGAGACGCCAACGGCTGTCAAGCCGAGGACGTGACGTCAGGTCTTCCTGCTTCTCCCGACAGCGGCACAGTCGCTTGAGTGGGGTGCGCGCACCGGGCTCAGCCTGGTTTGCATAGACGGTTGCGGTCCCGGCAATGACTCCAAGTCATTGACTTGATCAAACAGCGGTGTTGTTGGGGCGGTTCACGCCTATTGTGCGGTCGGTCGAATCGTCGTCAGGGTGATCGTTGCCGGCAAGGTGGATGCGAGAGGTGCATCCGGTGGCGTGCCGCCATTTCGCAGGTTCATCAGCGAACCACGAACGCGCGAACGCATGCTCGCACCGTCTGCCGGTGCGGTCAGGATTCCGGCGATCGCGCCAGTGATAGCGCCGGCGAGAAGTCCGATGGCAAACGCGATCGCGTCCTCGATATCGGTTCTTCGCCGATAGATGCCGAGTTGTTCACCGGCAATGCGCACCGCTTCGGCCGCGTTTGACCATTCACGGTTCACCGGTCGCTGCATTGCCATGGTTGCGAATCCTACTTGGAGATGTGGAACGGGCAATTTGGGTAGAGCCGTTCAGGGTTCCAGTTGCTCGGTGGAATGCTGGCCCGGTGGAGACCGGGGACGGGCAATACCGGCACGCGTCACAACGAGTGACTTGACGGAATGGTGCCATTCGTTTTTGTACGGGATCGCTTTGCGGTGTCAACCCCTGCCGAAGAACCGCCGGGTCGACTGCGGGGCCACACGGTTCAACCAGTTCGACCCGGCGAGGAACGCAGCCATGCAGGCGTAGCCTTCGAGGAAGTGTATGTCTCCAATGACGGGGAACTTGGCGTTGGTCTGGTAGCCGATCAGGTTCCCAAGGGCAAATCCCAGGAATGCGACCGGGAAGTTTTCCAACCATCGTCGCGGTGCGGACCCGAACACACTGTGAAATGCGAAGAGTCCGAGCGCGATCATGACGAACGCCATGAGCCATGCGGGTGATACCCACGGGTACAACACATCCTGGATCCATCCCACGGATCCGGTCATGACGGTTGCGTCGACGATTTCTGGTGTCGAAGGCATTGGGGTCCCCGTGGTTCCTGACCTATTTTGGAAAGTGGCAGGCGCGCTTTGCACCCGAAACGCCCCAGGCAGGCTAGGCGCACCTCGTGCGGTCACCGCTTGCGCTGACGATAGTGCGCCGGTTCCCTAACCGATTCCGAGATGTGGCACGACACCGCTTCCGATGAACCCGATGGCCGTCCCGGCTGTCCATGCAATGGTGGTCATCAAGACATAGGGACGCAACCACCGTCGACGGTCGCTTGCAATGATGATCAGGGCAAATGGGAACATGCCGACCATTGGCAGGATGACAAGGAGGATGAGGTCGGTCGACGGCGCTAGGTCCCAGAGGGTTCGCCCGGCGACGAGGAGGATCAGGGTTCCCATGTCGAGACCGGTGGCGAACCCGCATCCGAACCCGATGAAACCCGCAGCCACACGCAGTTCCACTTGTGTGGACGGCTTGCGATGGGCAAGTGTCGGGCGTGGCGCAGACGTGTTTCCCGGCGACGCGTGATTGGAAGTGCGTATCGCAATGATGATCCCGTGCGTGAACCTGTAGGCCAGGCCGATTCCACCGATCGTGGCGATCAACCCGAGGATTGCCACGATGCGGGTCTCCGGAAACTCGAGACCCATGACGATGGTGGAGATGCCAATTGCGGTACACACGAGGGCCAGGCCGAGGCCAATGCTGGCCGATGTGAGTTCCAAGCGCCGATCCTGCTTCGCGTCCCTCAGGCGCTGCTGAGGTCCGGGCGGACGGATCGGCGTCCGGGTGTTCGGCCCGATTGGACTGTCACCACTTGCCCTTGGGAGGGAAGGGAAATCGTCGATCATGCGAGTCGGGGCCGTTCGGTCGCGGTCATGTGCTTCAAGGGATGGGCGGGTGGTTTCGGCGGGGAGCCCTTCGAACTCGGGCTACGTTGCGCCGACCCGGGAACGCCATGGCCATTGTCGCGTTGAACGCTCACGCAGTCGGGGTGGGGACGGACGCACGTCCCGGCGAAAGGGCGCGGAGACGGCTGAGTGCTGGAGGGAGCACGCTCAACACGGAATCAATGTCTGCCGGTGACGACATTCGGCCTAATGTGAGACGCAGGGAACCGCGCACCCAGTCTGATGGCAATCCGAGAGCAGAGATCACGTGGGATGGCTCGGTGGCTCCGGAAGTGCATGCGGAACCACTTGATGCGCCAATCTGCGCCATGTCAAGGCTCAGAAGGATGCTCTCACCTTCGACTTGCCGGAACACAAAGCTGGCGTTGTTCGGAAGTCTTTCGGTTGGATGGCCGGTGAGGCGGGCGTCCCCGATCGTCTCGAGTACCTTTTGGATGAGTTCGTCGCGGAGCGCTTGGACGTGGGAGATGGTCGCAAGACGTTCATTGACGGCGAGACGAAGTGCAGTGGCTAGCCCGACAATCCCGGACGTGTTCTCAGTGCCACCGCGTCGGTTGCGTTCCTGGGCACCTCCGCTCTGTTGCGGTTGCCAGCGGGTTCCGCCGCGCACGTAGAGCACTCCGGTGCCTTTTGGTCCGTAGAACTTGTGCGCGGAGAGCGAGAGGAGGTCAACTCCGAGGGCATTGACGTCGATGGGCAGCAAACCGGGCGCCTGAACTGCGTCTGTATGGAACGGTATCCGGGACGCGCGGGCAATTCTTGCAATCTCGGGGAGTGGCTGCACGGTCCCGATTTCGTTGTTCGCGTACATCACGGAGATCAGGACGGTATCGGGCCTGATTGCCTTGCGGACGTCGTCGGGGCTGACCATGCCGTATCCGTCGACGGGTAGGTAGGTTGTCTCGAACCCGAATTGCTCAAGCCATTCACAGGTGTGCAGGACTGCGTGATGCTCGATGGCCGTGGTGATGAGGTGCTTGCCCCGGTGCATCGACGCGAATGCGACGCCCTTGATGGCCGCATTGTCACTCTCGGTGCCACCGCTGGTGAAGATGACCTCGGACGCACGGGCGTGCAGGTCGGCTGCGACCGAATCGCGTGCAGCGTCAATCGCGTGCCGTGCGTTTCGGCCAGCATCGTAGATGCTGGAAGGATTGCCGGAAATGTCCGTCCAGTACGGTGCCATTGCCGCTAGGACCTCGGCACGAACAGGGGTGGTCGCGGCGTGATCGAGATACACGGCAGGCATCTGGGGCAATCCTCTAGCTTGACAAACCTGATCCGAGTGTAACCTCCACACCGGGGCATGCGGTTGCGGTCACGCGTCGNNGACTTGCCGGGGTTGGAAACGGTAGACTTTGTGACGGACTGCACAAAGGTTCAACGGTCCGGGTTGACGGGGCACCAACCGCGTCGCTAGCATCGCCCTCACGCAATCGGCCGCACCGCGGGACCGTGGCGTTGACATGACGGCGGCGCGATGTGGCTGGAAGTTTCCTGCCCGGTGTCGGCTGAAGTCCAGAGGGAGAACACCAGGGTGGCCTTCGATTATGTGCCAATCCTGATTCAGATCCTTGTAGCGTTCGCGATCGCAATCGGGGTGATCGTAATCGCGAACTTCGTCGGATCCAAGCGTCCAACGGCTGCGAAACTTGCACCTTACGAGTGTGGGATGACGCCAGTCGGTCAGGCGTGGCGACGTTTCCCGATCAAGTTCTTCCTCACGGCGATGCTGTTCGTTCTGTTTGACGTTGAGGTGATCTTCTTCGTGCCGTGGACGGTCATTCTGCGCCATCTCCGTGTCGGTGGGATTGATTACGTCTTGTTTGCCCTTGGGGAGATGGCGGTCTTCGCCGGGTTCCTCCTACTTGGCTACGCCTACATCTGGAAAAAGCGCGCGTTGGAGTGGGAAGCATGACTGTTCCTTTCAGTCGCTGGATGCGTGCGTCGGATTCTCCTGAACAGCCCGGGGCCGTCCGTCCGCAGGCGCTAGATGCCGGCGGGTTCAGTGGTGCGTCGGGTGTCGCCCTCACCACAGTTGATCGGGCCGTTGGATGGGCGCGCGCCAACTCAATTTGGCCAATGCTGTTCGGCCTCGCGTGCTGCGCCATAGAGATGATGGCCATGAGTGCCGCAAAGCATGACGTGTCCCGATTTGGTGCTGAGGTGTTTCGGTCCTCCCCTCGACAGTCGGATCTCATGATCGTCGCCGGACGGCTTTCGAAGAAGATGGCGCCGGTGCTACGTCGCCTCTACGACCAGATGCCAGAGCCCAAGTGGGTACTGTCGATGGGTGCCTGCGCGTCATGTAGCGGCGTGTACAACAACTACGCGCTCGTTCAGGGGGTCGACCGGATCGTGCCGGTTGATGTGTACGTCCCTGGATGCCCGCCACGGCCGGAGGCAGTGATCGACGGCTTGATCAAGCTTCAGGCAAAGATCGAGTACGACAAGCAGTTTGGCAAGCAGTTCGAACGGGCACCTGTGACGGTGAAGGCATAGCGGGAACGCAGGGTGGGGCTGGTCCCATTTGATCGACGAGCAATCGTGTTCAGTGATGCCCACCGCACCAAGGGTTTCGATTCCGCCTGACAACTAGATGCTTCGCTCACGCAAGAAGGCAGACCGATGGTTCAGCAACCACCTTCCGAAGGCGCCACACAGGCAGCCGATGAGACGCCTCCACCGCCGCCGACCGATATCGACTTGGTAATCGAACGATTTCCGGGTTCGTTCGTGCCGTCATGGAGGTATGCGGACCAGATGCCGACGGTTCGGGTCTTGCCGGAACACATTCGCGAGGCAATCTCATGGCTTCGGCGTGAGTGTGAGACGCGCTATGACATGCTGGTGGATGTCGGTGGTAGCCATTGGCCCGACCGAGACGAACCATTTGAGGTCACGTACATCCTTCATTCGATGTCCACGAATGCGCGCATCCGGGTCAAGTGCGCCGTTGCTCCGCATGGAGGCGAGTTGCCTGTCATTCCGTCGATTGCCCTGATCTGGTCAGCGGCGAACTGGCCGGAGCGGGAAATCTACGACATGTTTGGCGTTGAATTCACGGACCATCCAGACTTGCGTCGAATCCTCACCCCGAATGACTGGGAAGGTCATCCCCTTCGCAAGGACTTCCCGCTCGGCGAGGAACCGGTCGAGTTCTACCGTTCGGCGTCGTCCGGCGTCTGACAATCCGAGAGCGATCATGGAGCAACGACGATGGTGATGCTCGAGGAAACGCGTACCGAATCTGGCCGGATGGTCCTGAACATGGGACCTCAGCACCCGTCCACCCATGGTGTGCTGCGGCTGATGCTGGAACTTGAGGGTGAGAATGTCACCCAGTGCATTCCAGACATGGGGTACCTGCACACGGGCATTGAGAAGATGTCGGAGGCGCGCAATTATCATCAGGCGCTCGTCCTGACGGATCGCATCGACTACCTGGCGCCGATCACGAACAACTTGTCGTACATCATGGCTTGCGAAAAGCTGTTCGATGTCGGCGACAAGGTTCCGGAACGGGCACAGGTAGTGCGGGTAATGCTGTCCGAGTTGACTAGGATTGCCAGCCATCTGATCTGGCTCGGTACCCATGCGCTCGACCTTGGCGCCATGACGATGTTCATGTACTGCTGGCGCGAGCGCGAACAGATCCTGGACATCATGGAGAACATCTCGGGTGTTCGGATGATGACGAGCTTCATGCGGATTGGTGGGCTTGTCGCTGATGTCCCCGATGACTTTGCCGGGTTGGTGGCGGACTTCGTGCAGGTCATGCCACGCAAGATCGACGAGTACGAGACGCTGCTCAGTCGCAATCCGATCTTCGTTGATCGCACGCGAGGGGTAGGTGTCATCACGCGTGATGGTGCGCTCGAATACGGGTTCACTGGCTCCTGCCTGCGAGCATCGGGTGTCGAGTTCGACGTGCGTGTGAACCTGCCCTACTGTGGGTATGAAACCTATGACTTCGATGTTGCCTGGAGCAAGGAGGGCGACGTCTACGCCCGGTACATGGTCCGGATGCGCGAGATGCGCGAATCAGTGCGCATCATCGACCAAGGCGCGAAGCGGTTGCTGTCCCTGAAAGGCGCACCGATCCGGCTTGATGATCCGCGGATCACATTCCCGAAGCGCGAGAAGATCCATTCCAGCATGGAGAGCCTTATCCACCACTTCAAGCTTGTGTCGGAGGGCCCCGTGCCCTTGCCCGGTGAAGCGTATGCGGCGGTGGAATCCCCACGTGGTGAGCAGGCGACCTACATCATGAGTGACGGCAGCAACAAGCCTCATCGGGTGCGATTCCGTGGACCGTCGTTCTACAACCTTCAGGTGTTGCAGCACACGATTGCCGGTGGCCTCGTTGCCGATGTTGTGGCGTGCATCGGAAGCATCGACATCGTCCTTGGGGAGATTGACCGCTGATGTCCCTCAGCCAAGCCGCCCGTGACCGAATCGTCAACGACTTCATCCCCCGGTATCCGAGCAAGCGGGCCGCGCTCATGCCGTCGCTCTGGCTGGCGCAGGAAGAGGCCGGATGGCTTGGACCGGAAGTCTTCGAGGAGGTCGGTGAACTGCTCGATCTCCATCCAACCGATGTGGCGTCGGTTGCCAGTTTCTACGTGATGTTTCACCGCCGGAAAATTGGTGACCGGTTGATCGAGGTTTGTGAGAACCCGTCCTGTTTCCTGAACGGAAGCGACCAGACGTACGCCCGGATTTGCGACCGTCTCGGACTTGAAGCCGGTCACGGCGGGCATGGAATGCAAACGACACCTGACGGCAAGTTCAGTGTGAGGCCCACCGAGTGTCTGGCGGCGTGTGACTACGCGCCAGTCGTGCAAGTTGACCTACGGTTCTATGGCCCGGTGCATGAGGCAGATGTTGACGCATTCCTTGCAAACATGGAGGCGTTTTCCATCCAGGGCAAGCCATCCGTTTCGATGGCAAATGGCCCCCAGGCGGTTCCGGTTGATGGCTGGGAGGGCCACGCACCGCCGGCCCCGGGATCCGCGGCATGAGCCGGCAAGTTGCCGTTCAAGCTGACCGGATTTGCACATCTGAAGTTTCCATCTCTCACGTCCGGCCCACGGGAAAGCGCGGATGTGACCGCCGTCGACTGATCGAGGGAGTGCGTGAAAGATGACCCAGACGCCACCCGCCGCTGACGCGCCCATCCAGCACGGTGCTGGTCAGCCGCTGCCATGGGAACCAGTCCTCATGACTGCTGTCGGTCGAGAAGGGGGACGCTTCCTGCCCGACTACTTGCTACGTGGCGGGTACCAGGGTCTCACGAAGGCTGTGCAGGAGATGGATCCTGACTCGGTCATCAAGGAAGTGACCGACAGCAAGCTGTTGGGGCGCGGTGGCGCGGGGTTTCCGACCGGGGTGAAGTGGGGAGGCACGAAGCGAAATCCCGGCCCCCGGCACCTTGTGGTCAATGCAGACGAGTCTGAGCCGGGTACATACGGCAACAGGTATGCAATCGATGCAGACCCGCATGGATTGATCGAGGGCATGCTAGTCTGCTGCTTCGCGGTCGGTATCCAGCAGGCGTACATCTACATCCGGGGCGAGAACCTGTACGGCGCGGAAGTGCTTGAGCACGCCCTCAAGGAGGCCTACGCGGCTGGCTACATCGGCAAGAACATCCTCGGCAAGGAGGGTTTCAATGTCGATATCTCGGTCACGCGTGGAGCTGGCGCATATGTGTGCGGTGAGGAAACCGCGCTCATGGAGAGCCTGGAAGGCCGTCGTGCCCAACCTCGCATCAGGCCCCCCTTTCCGATCGAGGTAGGTGGTGGCCTGTTCGGGCGTCCAACGGTGGTGAACAACGTGGAGACACTTATGTGTGTCCCGCATATTCTGGTTCGCGGAGCGGCGTGGTTTGCAAGCATCGGTGCGCCGGCTTGTCCGGGTCCGAAGCTCTATACGATTTCCGGTCATGTCAATCGACCCGGCGTGTATGAACTGCCGATGGGCACCACGCTGTACGACCTGATCTACAAGTACGCCGGTGGCATGAAGCGGAACCAGAAGGTGAAGGCGGTAAGTCCTGGGGCGCTTGCGTGCCAGCTGCTGCCCGGGACGGACCTCAACGTGCAGATGGATACTGCGACCCTGACGAGGCCGCCTCACTGGCATCCGCCATTTGGTCCGGTGGGGTTTGGTGCGGGGGGAATCATCGTCTATGGCGAGGAGACCGATATCGTGCAGGTTGTTGCACGGGCGGCCGGGTTCTTTGCCCGGGAGAGTTGTGGAAAGTGCGTGCCATGCCGAGAGGGCACTCACTGGATGCAAGATGTGTTGGGACGGATTGCGCATGGGCACGGGCGCCCGCGCGACCTCGGCATCCTTGAGGATGTCACGCGAAACATCGGTGGACGCAAGACGCTGTGCGCCCTTGGTGACTTCTCGGTCAACTCGGTTGCGTCTGCATTGAGGCTCTTCCGGCCCGAATTCGAGGCGTACTGCAACGGGCATGCGAGGTCTTCTGCTGCCGGGTCGGGAGTCCCGGTGGCGGCTGGTTAGCAGCGAACCCATCAGTCCTGATCTAGTTCCATCCTGGGCGTTTGGCATTCTCACTGTTGAGTTTGCCGGTGATCGGGAAGGCCACCCGGACCATCATGTGACAGAGAGTGCGTGAACGATGACCGCAAGTCCGCCGCCCGCAACCGTGACCCTGACCGTTGACGGCCACGAAGTGACCGTGCCCGCGGGAACGCTCGCGGTAGAAGCCGCCCGGGCCGCGGGCGTGGACGTGCCGGTCTTCTGCTACCACCCGAAACTGTCCCTTGCGGGCGCATGCAGAATGTGTATGTGCGAGATTGGCATGGCGTCGCCTCCGGGCCAGCCGCCCCGGCCCCCCGCGATGATGACCAGTTGCACGACCCGTGTTTCGAACGGGATGACGATCAACACGATGGCCCCTGGAGCCTTGAAGGCACGAGAGGGCGTCATTGAATTCCTGCTCATCAACCATCCGCTCGACTGTCCGGTGTGTGATGCGGGCGGTGAATGCCCGCTCCAGGACAACTCGCATGCATGGGGGCCGAAGGAGAGCCGCTTCGAGGAGCAAAAGCGGCTGGCGCGCAAGGGCGCAGCTCTTTCGCCACTGGTGGTCCTTGACCAAGAGCGGTGCATCGTGTGTTACCGATGCACGCGTTTCATGGATGAGGTGCCGGGGGAGGCTGAACTCTCCTTCTTCAACCGCGGGTACACCTCACAGTTGCGCACCGTTGGCGACGAGCCGATGAAGTCCCGTTTCCAAGGAAACATCATTGACCTGTGTCCATGCGGAGCGCTCACGAGCGAAACCTATCGGTTCAAGGCGCGACCGCAAGACCTTGACCATGCGGACAGCGTGTGTGGACAGTGTCCCGTGGGATGCAACGTCATGTTGGACACGCGTTCGAACGAGGTCGCTCGCGTACGTCCGCGGCAGAACGAGGCGGTCAACGAAATCTGGATTTGCGATAAGGGCCGGTTCGCCCATCACTACACGTCATCGCCAAACCGGCTTTCGGGGCCCTGGGTTGCAGGTGACGGCGGTGAATTGCGCACGTCCAGTTGGGCCGAGGCGCATGGGAGTGCTGCGGTGCGCCTCCAGGCGGTCAAGGAGAAGCATGGTGGCGCCGCCATCGGTGTGATCGGTGGGCGTAACCTGACCAATGAGGATGCATACGCCCTCGCGAGGTTTGCTGCTGAAGTTCTGGAGACCCCGAACGTCGACTTCCGGGTCGGTGCCGAGACCGCAGTGGCAAATCCGCTTGCACCATTTGGCTTGAACGCCTTCAACACGACCCTCGCTCAGGCCGAGCGTGCCGGAGCCATTCTCCTGATTGGCACGGACGTCTACGACGAAGTGCCGGTGCAGTGGCTGCGTATTCGCAAGGGTGCGAAAGCCGGGGCCAAACTCATCGTTGCGAACCCGCGGGCGACCGAGGCAGACAGGATTGCCTTCCAGCGGCTGAGGCATCGTCCAGGAAGTGAGGTCGCCCTTGTCACCGGCATCCTTGCTGCCCTTGTCGAAACCCCGCCGGTCGATGGTGAAGGGGTGGCCCGCGACCTCTCCGGCCTTTCAGACGCTATCGGCGGAACTACGGTGGAGGTGGCGGCACGGCACGCCGGGGTGAAACCTGAGACGGTCCGAGCTGTCGCGGCGACCCTCGCCGGTGCGAAGAACCCATTGGTGTACGCGGGTGCACGGTTGGCTATCCGTCACGATGCTCCGTCACTCGGTACGGCGCTGGGGAACCTGGGACGCGCACTTGGGCATCCCGAATGCGTGAATTTCTTTGTGGAAGGCGCAAACGGCCGTGGCGCCGAGTTCGCCGGACTTGTCCCTGGGGATGGCGGAGTGCCTGCGGGGGAGATCATCGCGCGCGCTGCGTCGGGCCAGATCAAGGCGCTGTATCTGGTTGGCGAGAACATTCTTGCCACCCACCCTGATCGTGCGCAGGCACTTGCGGCACTTGAAGCCGCCGACGTTGTGGTGGTTCACGAACTCTTTGCGACCGAGACTGCCTCGCATGCGGACGTGGTATTCCCTGCGGTCAGCATTGCAGAGAAGGATGGGTCCATCACAAATATCGAAGGCCGCGTGCAACGGATTTACCAGGCTGTGCGACCGTCACCGGATCGGTTGCCTGACTGGAGGATCCTGAGTGACCTTTCAGGCGTAATGGGTCTCGGGCTTGGCTACGTTGCAACGTCAGAAGTGACGCGTGACTTGCTCGCCGATATTCCGGCGTACGCCAGTCTGGGTGGCAAACTGCCCGGAAGTGAGGGGGCAATTACCCGCGAACCGGCCGACGCGGGCCACTCGGATAGTTGGCCGACGATAGCGCCTGTTCCCGTTTTTGAACCGGGAGATGGTCTTACGTTGGTTACCTGGAGCGAACTCGTTGGCAACGAGACCATCGTTGCCGAAACACCCGAGCTGCTGACCACCGTCCCCGAAGCATATGTGGAGATCAACCGCGACGACGCGTCCCGGCTTGGCCTTGTGGACGGGACGCAGGTCGAAATCCATGGTCCGGGTGGTGCGGTCGAGCGCGTATTGCGGGTCAATGGCCGCGTCCCGGCTGGTGTGTGCTTTGCCCCCGATAACTTGGGATCGCCGCGCATCAATGCGGTTGCCCGACACGGTGTCGAATTCACCGTCGTGACACTATCTCCGGTTCAGGAGGCAGCCTTGATTGGCGGCCGATGATGGCACAGACCGACCTTCCAAATGCGTTGAGGACAGCCACGTTCGTCAAGGCGGGGTATCCTCAGCAGCGCCACGTGAAGCGCATCGGCGAAATGGTGCGGCCGATTTGTGGCGGCACTCCCTGGGGCATCCTCGCTCGCGACGCATCCCTCTCAAATGCCCGATGAAACGATAATGGACGGATTATTTGGCCTCGACGGCGCGACCTGGGACATGATCCTGGCCGTCATAACCGCACTGATCAAGGCGTTCGTCATCGTGAACGGGCTCCTGCTCGCGTTTGCGTACATGACATTGACCGAACGCAAGGTCCTCGGCCGGATGCAGGCGCGATTTGGCCCGAACCGGGTCGGTCCGTTCGGGCTTCTGCAACCGATTGCAGACGGTATCAAGCTTGCGTTCAAGGAAGACGTCACGCCGAGGCAGGCGAACTTCTGGGTCCACATGGTTGCCCCGATGATGGCGCTCATTCCTGCGTTGATCATTTTCGCGGTCATTCCTCTTGGGCCGGAGATGCGGATCCTTGGCCAGCCGTGGACCTGGTACGTCGCGAAAATCAACGTCGGCTACCTGTACGCGACCGCCATTGCCTCGGTGGGCGTATACGGGCTGGTTCTTGCCGGTTGGGCATCGAACAGCAAGTACGCGCTGCTGGGCGGGCTCCGAGCTTCGGCCCAGGTGATCAGCTATGAGCTGGCCCAGGGTTTGGCAGCGATGACTGCCCTGGTGCTCGCTGGTTCATTGAACCTGTATGAGATCGTGAACCAGCAAGTTTCCAGCGGCTTGCCGTACGCCCTGTACCTCCCGTTCGGGCTCATTGCATTCGTGATCTACGTGGTTGCCGGTGTCGCGGAGTCGAACCGGGCCCCATTTGACATGGCCGAGGCCGAAGGCGAATTGGGTGCCGGCTTCCATACCGAGTACTCAGGATTCAAGTGGTCGATGTTCTTCATGGCCGAATACGTGAACATGATCAACATCTCTGCCTTGGCTACGGTGCTCTTCCTTGGTGGCTGGTGGCCGATTCCTACCGACGCCCCGGGCATCATCCAGGGCCTCGGACCGATTGTCTTTCTCATCAAGATTGGCGCCTTCATGTTCATGTTCATCTGGTTACGCGCGACGTTTCCAAGGCTCAGGTTCGACAGGCTGATGTCGCTTGGCTGGAAGGTTCTGCTGCCGATCGCACTTGTGAACCTGTTGCTGACTTCGGCTGTAGTGGCACTTTGGCCGTTGGGGGTTTGGCCGTTCGCGCAGTAGCGGATGTTGCTTGCGCACGGGCAGGTGGGGAGGCACCTCGATTGACGACCTGTTGGTCCGCCGAGGTTGCTGATGGTTGTTCCGAGATACGAGAGGAGAGAAACCGTGGCGTTTGTGGAAGTGAAGTCTCCGCCCCCGCCGGCAAATGCGCTGTCCGGGGCGGTGGCTGATGTCACGGCACTCGCGCGCGGTCTGGGTGTAACGCTGGGCTATATGTTCCAGAAGCCCGTGACGATCCAGTATCCAGAGGAACGGCCTCGCATATCGGCACGCCATCGGGGACGGCACGAGCTTGAGCGCCATGACAATGGTCTGGAGAAATGTGTCGGGTGCGAGCTGTGCGCGCTTGCTTGCCCCTCCAAGGCAATCTTTGTGGAAGGTGCCGAGAACCCGCCAGACGCTCCGGTGTCAATCGGGGAACGGTACGCCAAGACATATATCGTGAACATGATCCGCTGCATCTTCTGTGGCTTCTGCGTGGAGGCGTGCCCGACTGAGGCACTGCAGTTGAAGAAGGTGTTTGAACTGGCCGACTACACGCGCGAATCGATGATCTACAGCAAGGAAACGTTGCTCGCACCCGCGCCCAAGCGCGAGGCGACCGACTCGTGGATGCCCGGCTGAGCAAGCCGGAAGTTCTCGGCAGGAAGCTACGATGGAGTTTGTCGTCTTTGCAGTTTTTGCAGCGATTTCGGTCACTGCAGCGCTTTTCATGGTGCTGCAGCGGAATGCGATGTATAGCGCCCTGTTCCTTGTGCTGAATTTCTTCTGTTTTGCGGTCTTCTTCATCCTGCTTGGCGCGTACTTTCTCGCGGTGGTGCAGGTAGCGGTCTATGCGGGCGCAATCATGGTGCTGATGCTCTTTGTGATCATGTTGCTCAACGTTGCGTACCCCGAGCCGCTTGACAAGGTTCTGGGGTTTCTTCGTCCTTTCGGCGTCGTGACTGCGGTGGTCTTCGCGGTGGTCCTGGCCGGCGTGGGGCTGGCGAGCAAGATGGGCGACAACGCATCGATACTGCCCACCATCGCGGACCCGTCATCTGGTGCAGGCATCATGCTGAAGGGTGTCGGGGCCGCTGAGGCCGGTCACGTGCAGGAGGTTGCAGCGACCCTGTTCTCGAGATACTTGTTTCCATTTGAAGTAACGAGCGTGCTGTTGCTCGCCGCGATCCTTGGGGCGTCGGTTCTCGTTCGCAAGCGGGCCGAACACGCGTGAGCATTCAAGCGAAAGACACCGCCTCAACTGCCAGCAACCTTGATGGGGTTCCGGCCACGAGATTGAAGAAGAAAAGATGAATCTTCCAAGTACCGTGCCAACAGAGGCATACCTGGTCTTAAGTGCGATTCTCTTTGGGATCGGCGCAATGGGTGTCATGCTCCGAAAGAGTGCCTTGACGATGTTCATGTCCGTTGAGCTGATGCTCAACGCTGTCAACTTGAGTTTTGTGGCGTTTGCCCGGCATTTTGGGCGGTTGGATGGTCAAATCATCGTCTTCTTCGTGATGGCGGTTGCGGCAGCAGAGGTGGCTGTTGGGCTTGCAATCATCGTGGACATCTTTCGGAGTCGTCGCAGTGTGGATATCGACGACGTGAACTGGCTCCGTGGCTAGATAGGCGCGACAGGACGAACATGCTCGAACAACTCTGGCTGGTCCCGGCCTTCCCACTGCTTGGCGCCGTCGCAAACCTGGTGTTTGGCAGGCAGTTGGGCCGGACGATGGTGTCGTTGATCGCAATCGGTTCGGTTGCTCTTTCATTCTTGGTCGGAGTGAACGCCGTCACCTCGTTCGTCTCACTATCGGCGCCTCACGGGTTCCAGTTGCGTCTCTTCGATTGGATTTCGTGGGGATCCGGCAATTCTGCGGTTCATGTCGCAGACATTGGCTTGTTGCTTGACCCTCTCTCAAGCGTCATGGTGTTGGTGGTCTCCGGCATCGGCATGCTGATCCATATGTATTCGGCTGGCTACATGGCGGACGAGCCCGGATACGCACGGTATTTCGTGTACTTGAACTTGTTCACGTTCGCGATGCTTGTACTGGTCCTTGCAAACAACTTCCTCCTGATGTTCGTTGGATGGGAGCTGGTCGGGCTTTGTTCCTACCTGCTGATTGGTTTCTGGTTCACGCGTCCGTCGGCTGCAGCCGCTGGCAAGAAGGCGTTCATCACGAACCGCATCGGTGACTTCGGCGTGCTCATCGCCCTGTTTCTGATCTGGGTGCACTGGGGCACCTTTGATTTCTTTGGTGGTCCGGGCGGGGCGTCGACTGGCGTGTTTGATGACCCGGGCCGGGTACTGGCTACGCAGAGCGTCGCATTTGCCATTCCGATGCTTCTTATTCTTGGTGTGACCGGGAAGTCGGCGCAGATCCCGCTATTCGTCTGGTTGCCGGATGCAATGGAGGGCCCGACTCCGGTTTCCGCATTGATCCACGCTGCAACGATGGTGACGGGTGGTGTTTATTTGGTGGCGCGGGCCCACCTGCTGTACGACCAATCGCCTGACGCCCTGCTCACGCTGGCAACGATTGGTGCACTGACGGCGTTTGTCGCTGCGACCGTGGCGATTGTCCAGACCGATATCAAACGGGTGCTCGCGTACTCAACGGTCAGCCAGCTTGGGTTCATGGTCCTGGCACTAGGGTCAGGTGCATACGCTGCGGCAGTTTTCCACCTCATGACACACGCCTTCTTCAAGGCACTCCTGTTCCTGGGAGCCGGATCAGTCATCCATGGCCTGCACGAACAGCAAGACTTGCGTCGGATGGGTGGTTTGCGTCGCTACATGCCGGTGACTACGTGGACTTTCATTGTTGGATGGCTAGCGATCATTGGCGCACCCGGCTTATCAGGATTCTTTTCCAAGGATCTGATCCTTGCCCGGACCTTTGCGCGCGGTCTCATTGACCCGGTCTACCTCGGCCTCTATGCCCTTGCACTTCTGACGGTAGGTATCACGGCGTTCTACATGTCGCGGATGGTTTTCCTCGCATTCTTTGGGGATTTCCGGGGCGGTGTTGACGACCATGGGCACGCGGCGATCCCACATGAGTCCCCGATGTCCATGCTTGTCCCATTGATTGCCCTTGCGGTGGGGTCAATTGTTGCCGGATGGATTGGGGTGCCATCGTTCCTTACCGGAGGATCTTCCCCCGACTCCCCAATTGAGGTGTTCCTCGCCCCAGCGGTAGCCGCAACCGGGGTCTGGGAAGGCACGCTTGAACACCTGACCGAGATTGTCCTGACAGGACTGTCGGTGATGGTTGCACTCGTCGGCGCAAGCCTTGCAGGACTGCTTTACCTGTCAGGGGCGGTGAATCCGTTGGCGCTCGCGATGATCTTCAGCCCGATCACACGGTTGTTCGAAGCACGTTGGTACCTGGACGATTTCTACCGGGTGGCGATTGTGGGGAACTTGGCGCGCATTGCGTCATTCCTGGCTTCCTTTGACCTTGCGGTCATTGGCGGAAGTGTGACGCTTGTGGTCAGGACGGTCCGTGGTGCCGGGTCGGTCCTCCGTGCAAGCCAAGCCGGGTACGTACGCGGGTACGCCGTGACCATGATGGTAGGTGCGTTTCTAGTATTGGCGGCATCATGGGCATTCCGATGACAACTGAGGCGGGTGTGCTTCACCCCGCACGACTGACTGCGTGAGACGTGCGGACGTTCGGCGGCCACGGTTCGTGGGTGCTGGACGGTCTGTCGAGTGAGAAGGCATGGACGGTTTACCGCTGCTCTCGATTGTGCTCTTCCTCCCACTTGCGGGAGCGGTGCTTGCGTTGTTTGTGCCAGGTGACCAGCCTGGTACGTCACGGAGGCTTGCGCTGGTAGTTTCCGGCGTGACGTTTCTTGTCTCGCTGTTGCTCTGGTTTGGTTTCGCCACTGGAACGGCAGCGTTTCAATGGGAAGAGCGTGCCCCATGGCTACCTGAATACGGCATCGGTTACCACCTCGGCATTGATGGGATCAGCATCCTGCTGGTGCTATTGACGACCTTGATGCTTCCGCTCGTGATCCTGTCGGTCTCGACCACGATCACGACGCGTGTCAAGGAGTTCTCGGTGATGGTCCTGCTGATGGAGACCGCCATTCTGGGAACCCTCATGGCGCTCGACCTCTTCCTGTTCTACATCTTCTTTGAGCTCATGCTGGTCCCGATGTACATGCTTGTCGGGATCTGGGGCGGGGAACGGCGCCTTCAAGCGGCTATGAAGTTCTTCCTCTTCACGATGGCCGGTGGGGTGGTGATGCTCGTCGGCATCATTGGGGTCTACCTGCTCAAGGGGTCATTCGACTACGTCGACGTCCTGAAGTCGATCACCGCACCTGGTGGGGCGCTGCCGATTGATATGCAGTTGTGGTTATTCGCAGCCTTTGCACTAGCGTTTGCAATAAAAGTGCCGTTGTTCCCGTTCCATGCGTGGCTCCCGGATGCGTATTCCGAGGCACCAACCGGCGCGACGGTGATCATGTCCGCCGTGATGGTGAAGGTTGGAACGTACGGGTTCCTGCGTTTCTGCATTCCGCTCTTCCCGACCGCAGCCCATGACGCGGTGTGGACGGTCTCCGTTCTTGCGACCGTCGGCATCGTCTATGGTGCGTTGGTCGCCGCGATGCAAAGGGACATGAAGCGGGTGGTGGCGTATTCGTCCATCAGCCACATCGGATTTGTCATGCTTGGCCTTTTTGCAATGACCACCGAGTCCCTCCAGGGAAGCGTTCTTCAGATGCTGAACCACGGTGTCTCGACCGGGGCGCTCTTCCTGCTTGTGGGTTTCCTGCATGAGCGAACCCGGACGAGGATCATTTCAGACCTCGGAGGCATAGCCAAGGTGATGCCCATATTCGCGGGCGTCTTCACCCTCGTGATGTTCTCATCGGCCGGGTTGCCGTTCACAAATGGTTTTGTCGGGGAATTCCTGATCCTGACGGGGACTTTCAAGAACGCTACCGATGGATTGCAGCCGTTCGCGATCATCGGCGCGTCTGGTGTGGTGCTCAGTGCCGTGTATTTGCTCTGGATGTACCAGCGTGCAATGCAAGGGCCGGTGAACCCAGCGTTCTCCTCACCGGATGACCGCCCGAGCAACGGGGCGGGAGGTCGCACGGGACTGGTTCTCGCCGACCTCACGGTCCGAGAAATGATGGTGCTCCTGCCTCTCGCCGCGCTGATTATCTGGATTGGCGTGTATCCGAGGCCCTTCCTTGATCGCACGGCTGCGTCAGTCGAGGCTATCAGTGGCCGGATGGCGCTTCCGCAGACCGGAGTGCTCGCGAGCGGTTCGGGGGCTCGGGTTCCATGACGCGTCAACCGCAAGCTGAGGATGGTGCTGGGCAATGATGTTCGTCTTACCGACGCTCGAGTGGTGGACCATTGCACCCGTAGTGGTTCTTACCCTGACCGGGTGTCTAGTTCTCGTGGTCGACCTCTTCCGTGGTGACGACGCATCACCGGAACCGCTGGCATGGTTGACCACGGGAGGCCTTGCCATTGCGATTGGCACATCGGTCTCTCTCTGGGGATACGAATCACAGGCGGCGTTTTCCGGGATGGTGGTTGCCGACAATTACACGCAGTATTTCACGGTCCTGTTCCTTGTGATCGTCGGGGTAACGGTTTTACTTTCGTTCGACCAACTCACAAGGGAAGACTTTCATCCGGGCGAGTTCTACTCGCTGATCGTCTTCTCAGCCGTCGGGATGGTGCTGATGGCATCGGCGGCGGACTTGATCATGGTCTTTGTAGGGTTGGAGTTGCTTTCGATCTGCCTCTACATCCTCACCGGTTTTTCGCGTCGTCGCCTCGAATCGGAAGAGGCATCAATCAAGTACCTGTTGTTGGGTGCCTTCGCTTCCGGTTTCCTGCTTTACGGCATTGCACTGGTGTATGGAAGCACTGGAAGCACGAACCTTGGGTGCGTGGCACGAGCGATCAATCCCTCCAGTACCTTTGCGATGTTCGGCTGCGGGACCGGGTCAGTTGCCGGAGCGGCGACGTCTGCGCTCTTACTGGCGGGCGTGGCGATGCTCGTTGTTGGTCTCGGCTTCAAGGCTGCGGTGGTGCCATTTCACATGTGGACACCTGACGTCTACGAGGGCGCGCCCACAGCCATCACTGCGTACATGAGCGTTGGCGCCAAGGCGGCGGCTTTCGCGGCAATTGCCCGGGTGTTCATGATTGCCTTCCCGACTTTGTCGCACGACTGGTCGGTGATCTTGGCAATCCTCGCGGCCGTAACCATGATTGTCGGCAACACTGCAGCGGTTTCCCAGCAGAGCATCAAGCGGATGCTCGCGTACTCGAGCATCGCCCATGCGGGCTACATTCTCGTAGCGGTCGTAGCCGCGAGCCGGGTGGGAATGGCCAGCCTGCTCTTCTACACCGTTGGTTACACGGTCATGAACCTTGGGGCATTCATGGTGGTGATCCTTCTGGGCAAGCGCAGCGAAGATCATCTACTCATCAGTGACTACGCCGGCCTTTCGCGTCGGCACCCTGTCTTGGCCGGGCTCATGGCGCTTTTCATGTTGTCACTCGCTGGCATTCCGCCCACAGTGGGGTTTGTCGGGAAGTTCTACATTTTCACCGCCGCCGTCCAGGCCGACTATGCCTGGCTTGCGGTGATCGGGCTGCTATCCAGTGTCATAAGTGTGTACTACTACCTGCGGGTGGTCTACCAGATGTACATGGTCGATCCGGTTGCTGGGGTTGAGGCGGTGACGCCCCTTCGCTGGGTGACCGTGGCGGCGGGTGTTGCTGGCGTTGCCGTAATTGCGCTTGGGGTCTTCCCGCAGGGCGTGCTCGCGTTGGCCAGCGCGTCTTCCACATTCATCCGCTAAGGGTTGTCAGCGCTGCGTGCAGTGCAATGCCCGATACTCTGTGACCTGGTGACGGAGTACCGCCCACCGGAGTGACCCGGGACCGCCAGTCTGGTGGCGGTCTCTGACGTACTGGAGACCTCCTTCAATGTCGACGCTACCCGTTGTCTTCGAGACTGACACCGTGACCCGAGCTCCCGCCGAATCACTTTTCGGGCGTGACCTCGTTTCCATCGCGGATTACACGAGCGCGGAATTGAGGACAATCCTTCAGCGCGCGCACGCTCTGAAGCGCGAGCAACGGGCACGGAGGCCGCACCGCCTTCTCGAGGGCCGGACGCTGGCAATGATCTTTGAGAAGCCTAGCTTGCGGACCCGGTGCACTTTCGAGACGGGAATGACCCAACTTGGCGGTCATGCCATCGACCTTGCCCAGCATCACATGCAGATGGGTACACGCGAGAGTGTCCCCGATGTTGCCCGCAACCTTGAGCGATGGGTTGACGTGATCATGGCGCGGGTCTATTCACATCAGACGGTCATCGACCTCGCGGCGAATTCCACTGTCCCGGTGATCAATGGCCTCTCTGATTTCTGTCATCCCTGCCAGATCATGGCTGACCTCCAGACAATCGAGGAGCATCGCGGGCGCCTGACTTCGCTCAAGATTGCCTACGTTGGTGATGGCAACAACGTCACCAACTCACTGATCTTTGCCGCGGGTGTGCTTGGCATGGATTTGCATGTGGGTGCACCTCATGGGTACCAGCCGACTGTCCAGGTACTTGAGCGGGCCCGGCAATTGGCCTTGCAAAGTGACGGCGAGATTGTTGTGCATGACGACCCTTTAGCGGCCGTCGACGGTGCGGATGTCATCTATACCGACTCGTGGGTCAGCATGGGCCAGGAGGGCGAATCCGCTGAGCGGTTGAAGGTCTTTCCGCCGTACCAAGTGAATTCTGGGCTGCTTTCCCATGCCCGCCCAGACGCGATTGTGATGCACTGCTTGCCTGCGCATCGGGGACTTGAGATCACCGACGAGGTCATGGATGGACCCCACTCGGTGGTGTTTGACCAATCCGAGAACCGCCTCCATGCGCAGAAGGCAATCCTGACGCTTCTCCTTGGGGTCTGAGGTCATTGGCACTTAGCCGGGTTGTGAACGGGTATGCTGACCTTGGGCTGAATGGACGGCGCGACGCGCCGGGGGGCTGAGACGGGGTCGTGCAACAGGCGATTTGGTTACTCGGCAAGGTGACACCACTGGCGATCCTTGACGTCGCGATAGTGACCCTCATCCTCTTTGGATTCCTCGTCCTGATTCGCGGGACTCAGGCGGACCAACTAGTCCGCGGCGTGCTGATCGTCCTTCTTGCCACTGGAGTTGTGGGGTCGGCACTGAACCTGACGATCCTGAACTGGTTGGTTCAGAACAGTTTGCCTGCGGTACTGATCGCAATCCCGGTCGTGTTTCAACCCGAGCTCCGTCGTGTCTTGGAACAACTGGGGCGGACTGGCAACCTCCTGACAACCACCCGAACAAGGGCAATCGCCCATACGGGTGCGCTGGTCGCGGACGAGGTTTCGCGAGGGTGCCAAGTGCTCATAGACCGCGGGTTTGGCGCACTGCTTGTCTTCGAACGCACGACGGGACTTGAGGAGTACGTGCAATCCGCGACCCGGCTCGATGCACTGGTGTCGGCCGAACTTTTGCACCAAGTGTTCTTTCGGGGGTCACCATTGCATGATGGCGCAGTGCTTATCCGGCAGGATCGGATGGTAGCCGCGCGGTGTCTCCTTCCCTTGAGCGACAACCCGATCCTCGGGCCGGAACTCGGGACCCGCCACCGCGCGGCTGTCGGCATCACTGAAGGAACGGATGCCATCTGCGTCGTGGTTTCAGAGGAGACCGGAGCAGTCTCCATTGCCGAGCACGGCCAATTGCACCGGCTTCCGGACCATTCGCACCTGGAGCGGGAGCTGACCGCCTTCCTGGCGCCTGCTGGGGTAGACCGTGGCGACGGTGAAGCTCGATCCAACTCGTTCGCAGGTCTCTGGCGTCAGCGGGTGACCAGGACAGGTCCCCGTGTTTCGGCCGCCGTCGCGCCATCAGCCGGTCGTGCTTCTCAATGAGGTCGGTGTTCCGGGCAGTAGTCACGTGGCGGTTCGCCCTCGCGCTTGTCGTCGCGATTGTGCTTTGGGTGCGACTTACGATTGATCAGAACCCTGAGCGTGAAGATCTATATCCGACCGATATTCCGATAGAAGTCCGTGGTTTGGCGCCGACACTTCTGGTTGCAAACGAGACGGGCGCCGTGCGGGTACGGATAAGCGCTCCCGAGGATTCGTGGCGACGCCTACAGGCTTCAAGCTTTCGCGCGACCATCGATCTGAACCAGGCAGGCCCGGGTCTCCAGCAGCGCGAAGTGATGGTGGAATGTTCGGATCCTGATGTTCGTTTGGTTTCCCATTCTCCGCCCAAGGTTGCGGTCCGGGTAGAGGAAACCCGCACGGTTGAGGTTCCCGTTCGGGTGAATGAGCTCGGAACGGTTCCATTCGGTTTCCGGGTTGTTGGGCCCCCGTTGGTCACGCCCGACCGAATCACCGTGAGCGGTCCGGCCAGTGCAATCGAGAAGGTGACCGAGGCGTTTGTATCCGTCCGGATGGAAGAGTTGAAGTCCACGGTTGAGAGATCTCTGAAACCTGAACCGCGTGGCGCATCTGGTGCAGTTTCGAGCGTTCGGATTGAACCCCAGGCGGTGACGGTGACGGTGCAGGTAGAGCAGATCGCCGGATCCAAGGTGGTTCCGGTTGTGCCGGTTGTCCGTGGTCAGCCGTCATCGGGTCATTGGCTGTCGGGAGTTGTTGTAGATCCGCTGACGGTGCAGATTGTTGGCGAACCCGGACTGCTCGAGGCCCTCACAGTTCTGTCCACCCAAGAGATTGACATCAGTGGCGCCCAAGGCGATCAGGTGCGAACAGTCGCGATTGTCCGTCCGGCTGGTGTGTCACTCGTTCGGGATGTTCCTGCATCAGTGCGCGTCATAGTGTCTGCGCTTCCCGGTCAGCAGACGAGGGATGTAGTAGTTACTCCGGTTGGTGGATCGGCAGTGGTACTGCCATCGGTTGTGACGATAACGCTGGTTGGAACGCAACCCTTGCTTCAACGTGTCGCGACAGGTGACGTGTTGGCAACGGTTGATGTGACTGGTCTCGTTCCCGGCACCTACGTTCTTCCGGTCACAGTCGCGCCGCTGGAGGGTGTTCGGATTGAGCGCATTGACCCGC
>DDYL01000184.1:64966-72687 GCA_002347925.1 Chloroflexi bacterium UBA2235
CCGTTCTGGATATTGACGGGATTTAGAGACTGGGTTCTGGAGTGTCATGAGCGTCGAAGTGCAGGATGTCAAGGCGATGTACGGGAAATCGGTAGCGCCGGATCTTGGCGTTGTGTCCGATGATCGCCTCTATCGCTACCGTGTACGTCAACAGGTTGCGAAGTGGTTCGACCGGCACGCGAAGACCCGGACACGTTGGCGCGAACGCAACGCGTACTACCACGCGGAGGTTCTTCGGCTCGCGAGGCAGGTGATCCCACCGGGCGCCCGGGTGTTGCAACTTGGGTGCGGTACCGGTGACCTGCTTGCCTCCTTGAAGCCCGGTTTTGGGGTGGGCATAGACGTTAGCGGTGAGATGGTTCGCGAGGCGAGCGACCGATGGGGAGGGCACGGGCTTGCGTTTGTGCAGGCCGATGCCCAGGAACTTCCATTTTCCGGAACCTTCGACTACATCATTTGTTCGGACATCCTTGGGTACCTTGAGGACATTCAAGCGACCCTTGCCGGTCTTCACGCGGTCTCTGGGCCACGCACCTCGATTGTCATCACGTCATGGAATTGGGCATGGCAGCCGATCTTGTGGCTTGGCGAACGACTTGGGTGGAAGATGCCCGACGCCGAACAGAACTGGCTTGGCCGGAATGACATCGAGAACCTGATAGTGCTTGCGGACCTGGAGGCGCGAACCCGCAATGCGGCGCTCTTGTTGCCGAAGCATGTCCCGCTTCTTTCATCGATCGCTAACCGAATCCTCGTTCAGATTCCCTTGTTGCAACATCTATCACTTGTCCACGCGTGGACGGTGCGTCCAGTGGGAAACCGACCCGTTGCCGAGGAGCTCACCTGCACTGTGATCGTTCCTTGCCGGAATGAAGAGGGGAACATTGCCGCTGCCGTTGACCGTCTTCCGGATTTGGGGGCTCACACCGAAATCATCTTCGTTGATGGTGCGTCCACTGATGGAACCCGCGAAGCAATCCTTGAGCAGATCGCCCTTCACCACGGAACGCGCGATATCAAGCTGATAGACCAGGTTCCGTTGCCAGGGGCTGACCATCACAGTTCACCGTTCGCAGCAACATCCGGGTTCGTCGGTCGGTCTTTCGTCGGCGCGGCTAACGGAACCTCCATTGCAGGTATCCCGACGGCTAGGCCCCGAGGTGTGGATGCAGGCCCGGTAACGATGCTCAAACTTGGCAAGGGTGATGCGGTCCGCAAGGGCTTTGGGGCCGCATCAGGGGATGTCCTGTTTATCCTCGACGCCGATCTCACGGTGCCCCCTGAGGACATGCCGAAGTTCCTCGAACCGATCGCAACCGGGCGTGCCGAGTTCATCAACGGAACCCGTCTGGTTTACCCGCTTGAAGATGAGGCCATGGGCATCATCAACCTTGCCGGGAACCGGTTCTTCAGCATGGTCTTTACCTGGTTACTTGGGCAGAGAATCAAGGACACGTTGTGCGGCACAAAGGTGCTGCGGGCCTCTGACTACCGGGTTCTGGTCGCAAACCGCACCTATTTTGGTGATTTCGACCCGTTCGGTGATTTCGACTTGCTGTTCGGTGCGGCCCGGCTCGGACTTCGCATCCTCGAGGTGCCGGTTCGGTACCGTCGGCGAACTTCGGGCTACTCAAAAGTGCAGGTCTTCAAGCACGGGATGTTGCTGCTACGGATGAGCGCAATTGGTTTCCGACGCCTCAAGTTGGCGCGCTGGCTTGGCAACGCCACTCCCCCGAATATCACTGGGTAGAGTGACTGATGTCCCAAGGGGATGCTCCGCCCCATTCGCGGGTCATTCGTTAAAGGACTGTGGCTAGTGCCAGGGGACGGCGCTGGACGGCAGGTAACGGAGCGACATGACCTGGCGATATGTCGATGGCCTCGACCGCGACGCGCCAATGTGGCGCCGAATGGCCGGGGTCTGGGTGCACCGTGCACTCCTGCATCGAATGGCATTGAGAGATGTCCGATTGCGATATGTCGGCGCATCACTCGGCCTCTGGTGGGCAGCGGTCACTCCATTGCTGTTTGTCGGGGCCTACACGCTCCTGTTCACGTTTCTTTTCCGCGCACGCCTGACCCCTGGTTCATCTCCCGCCGAATACGCGCTCTATGTAGTTACGGGATTGCTTCCGTGGGTCGCGTTTACCGAAGTTGCTACAAGGGCGACTCAGACGATGGCCGAACATCGCAATCTTGTGAAATTTGCGATGTTTCCACTACAGATACTCCCCCTCACCGGGATGTATGCAGCGATGCTCTCCCAATTGGCAGGGCTGATTGGTGCTCTGGTCTTTTCGTTGATCATTCACGGGGATCTATCGTGGTCGCTCGTCTGGCTCGTTCCAGCCACCATGGCCCAGTTGGTGTTTCTTGCCGGCACTGCTTGGTTACTGGGAGCGGTTGGCGCCGTGGTCCGCGACGTTCGTGAGGTTCTTCAAATTGTCTTGACCGCCGGGATGTTCTTCACTCCGATCTTCTATCGCACCGATGACCTTCCCGCACTTGTAGCCCAAGTTGTGGGACTGAACCCGCTGACTCCGTTGCTCGGTGCATATCGCGCCGCATTCCTCGGGACGGCTCCCGACCCAGTGGGGCTTGCCGTCTTCACGGGGTTCTCACTGATGCTTCTCGTCGGTGGGTTCATCACGTTCGAACGGGTTCGTTCGGAACTTTCGGACATCCTCTAGATGACCAAGACCAGTACGAGGCTCCCCGTCATCACTGTTGATGGTGTCTCCAAGCGCTATCGCCTCTACTCCAGACCGATCGATCGCATCATTGAGTTCGTGACTGGTCGCGCCAGGCATCAACCCTACTGGGGCCTTCGCGATGTGAGTTTTTCAATTGGATCCGGGGAGATCGTGGGCATCGTCGGACGTAATGGAGCAGGGAAGTCCACCCTTCTTCGGCTCCTGACTGGGATATCTACCCCGACGTCAGGGGAGATCACCATTCGCGCCAGGATGTCTGCAATTCTCGAACTTGGCAGTGGCTTCCATCCCGAGTTGTCGGGTCGGGAAAACGTCTATCTCGGCGGCGCTGTTCTTGGCATGTCGACCGCCGACGTTGAGGCGCGTTATGACGGGATCGTCGACTTTGCCGAACTTGGGCCATACATGGACATGCCATTCAAGACCTATTCGCTTGGCATGCAGGCCAGGCTTAGTTTTTCGGTCGCATCGTGCATCGATCCCGAAATCATGATCATTGATGAGGCACTCGGTGCTGGTGACGGCGCATTCATTGCCAAGTGCTTCGAACGGATCCGGCAAATTTGCGCAGGTGGCGCAACCGTTGTGTTCGTGTCACACAACACCTATCTCGTTCAACGCCTTTGCCAGAGGGCACTCTGGATCGATCAGGGCCGGCTCGTGGCAGACGGAGATCCGGCTACGGTTTGCCGAGATTATGAATCACTGCTTCGGTCTATCTCTCAGGATGAGGCGATGGCACGTAATCGGGCGGCGATGTCGAGGTTCGAAGACGCTGATTCGAAGGCAGTCGATCTGGCGCCGTTGTCCAGGATCTCCCACCGGTGGGGTACGGGGGAGGTGCGGATTACCGCGCTCAATTTACTGGATGCCGAACAGAAACCGTTAACAACAATCTTTGGCGGTGATTCCCTCACGATTCGGCTGGACTATGATGGCATTTGCGATGAACACAATCTGGCAGTTGTCGTGACGATTGTTCGCGAGGATGGGGTGGTTGCCGCAACCTTCGACAATCGAGACGCCGACATCAAGTTCGGTCCGGTCAAAGGTTCAGGTACGTTCGTGATCGAGTTGAACAGGGTGCTTCTTGGTCCAGGACGCTACCTGATTTCTCCGCATATTTATCGAGATGTTCATGGCGTTGTCGCAAATGAAGATGTTCTTGACTACCATGATCGAATATATGAGTTCACCGTTGCGGCAAAAGGGCGCGGGTATGCAGTGATGGTTGACCATCCTGCAAGGTGGGTTCACATTCCTGAGGTGTGACGATAGCGTGACAGAACATCAGCGTGGAGACGTTGATGGTCACGGGCACATCGTTCCCACCCGTGCCAACGAATGATCCATTCGCGTGAGGCGCGACCGATCGCGTGTCGTCGTGGGGCGTCCATGGCCAACTCGGAAAGCCGTGAGGCGATTTCTTCCTCGGTTAATGCTGTCTGGATTGGTGGCATTTCCGGCAAGCACCACTCATGTACTGCCGGATTGAAGTACATGATCACGGGAAGTGCGCAGCTCAGTCCTTCAGCGGTCACCGTACCGAACGTACCTACAGCTTCGTGGAACTGGTCGAGGACCACATCACACGCCTGGTAGTGATCGCGAAGGCGGATCTTGTGCATTGGCGCCTTCCAGACGACATGTGACTTGATCCCGAGTTCGTCAATGAGCGCTTCGCTCGCTCGGACGTCGCGCCCCCATCGGCATAGGATCAGGGCCGCCCGTGGGTGGTCGGGGTTTCGGATGTAGGTAGCGAATGCACGTAGCACCCGGTCACTTCGCTTGCTATCGAACGCGTTACTCCACTCGTGACGAGTGGGGCAGAGGAAGAGCAACTCGGCACCGGTAGCTTCTCGAAGTTCTTTCCTAAGCGCTGTCTCGGTGCCATTGGGTGGTGGCGAGTATTTCGTCTCGTCAATTGGATGGGGTATGAAACGGTAGTCCTTGAGCCCCAGACGACGGGCCGACGAAACGACATCAGGGTTCGTAATTACGCACGCATCGGCTGTGCGATATGCGAGGTTCAGGAGGCGACCCTGCACAGTATTTTCGAATGGAAGGGTCCGCATTGTTGAGTGCTCGAACGCCACGAATGGAGTTTTGGCAGGCAGGAGGGCACCCTTGGCAGCTTCAAGTCCGTAGAGTTGAACGATGTCGTGATCCGGAGCCATTGGCAGGTACGACGGCCAATATGGCGTGTACTGCAAGTGGCGGAGGCCCAACTTTGTTCCAGCGGAATTCGCACGCGAGTTGCGATTAATCTCGTGCGTTTGAGACTGGACTAAGCGAAGCCGAGGATTGAGGGCGACTCCCCGTTCAACGCGGAAAACTGAAATCCATGAGAGTGTCTCCCGCATCAGATTGAGAAGCCGGACTTCAACTTCCTCTGCCTTCGTTCGCTGACCCTGGCGCATCAGGGCGCTGTACCGTGTGCCGAGAGTTGCCATGGTTCGGCGCAGGTGACCGATCAGTCCACCGGGCGCGGGCGCTGAAGGGTCCCCGTAGGTCGCCGCCATCATCCTCGCCGCCGGACCTGCCGGTGTATCCGGGGGAAGGACGTACGGATCAACCTGTCCGCTCAGGTAATGCACCCAATCGGGTCGCACGAACCCGTTCGTGAACGTGATCGTATTCCAATCTGGCGGATTGAACGGTTCCAGGTCACCGACGAAGTCGGCGTCTTCCCACTCGGGATGACCCATGATGAACTCGTGTCGGAAGTGGAAGGCGTGAGCGTCCTCACCGAGGCGACGAAGGAACTTGGCAATCAGGTATGCGTTATTCGCGATATTTCCGGAATGGGCAGTCTTCACCGTTGGGTTCCTGTCCTCGGCCGTCGTCCACCAGTGAATGCTGGGCGATCACCATCGAGGAACGTCCTCTGCCATTGTTCCAGTGAAACGAGTGACCATAGGAGCTTCTTGTGGTTTCGCGTGCCGGATGCATGTTCGTCGAGTAGCGTTTCGATTGCTGGTCGTGAGAACAGTCCGCGTGCAGACCCACGTGATCCGAGAAGCATCTCCCTGAGGTATGGCTGCAAGGCGCCACGGAACCAGGTGTCCTCGGGCGGGGCGAAACCTTGCTTGCGCGCATTCAGGATTTCGTCGGGGATCAGGCCCGCCATCGCCCGTCGCAAGATCCATTTCCCGGTGCCATCCCTCAGCTTGTAGTGGGATGGCATCGTGGCGACAAAGTCGACGAGATCATTGTCTAGGAATGGGACTCGGCTTTCGAGTGAATGTGCCATGGAGACCTTGTCTTCAACCACGAACAGTCCGGGCAGGTAGGTGCGTGCCTCGAATGTCATCGCGAGGTGCAGCGGGTCGCGGGACGCATTGGCCGGAAGATCACTGATTACGGCCCGGGTTGCGTCGATTGCGCTGAACGCAGCCGAGGTTCGCGCAAGCTCGCCGACAAACAAGTCAGGCTTGGCATGGTCCGGAACGAGGATTGACCAATACTTGGCATATCGGGACGCAAAGTCGTCTAGCGAGGTGGATCCAGTGGCATGGGCGTACCTCCATGGGTACCCGGCGAAGAGTTCATCACCACCGGCACCGGCGAGGACAACCGTGACAAAGCGGCTCGCGAGTCTCGCGACGGCGTAATTGTGGTAGCTCGAGGCTAGGCGGAGATCTTCCAGATGCCAGACCAGTTCAGGCAGGAGGCGTTCCACGTCTGATGGCTGAACGACGACCGTGTAATGTTCAGTCCCCATCTGCTGCGACATCATCTCAGCCGCTGCTCTCTCGTCGGTAAGGGCTTCGCTCCCGCCAAGGCCTCGAACGTTGAAGCCCCCGGTGAATGTGTGGAGGTGGGGGATTTGGCGTGAAGCGACCGCGGTAATGGAACCGCTGTCCATGCCTCCGGATAGGTAGCTTCCTACGGCCACGTCGCTCATGAGTTGGCGACGCACGGCCTCCTCAAAGCGTTCGCGGACCCCATTCACGTAAAACGCCTCGCCCTTGTCGGCTCCGGTGCTGAAGGTCGGTTGCCAGTACCTGGAGGTGCGTGGTGCGTGGCCGGTTGAGGCCGTCATTATCGATCCGGGGGCCAGCATTCTGACACCCCGGAAGAGCGTCCGGTCGCTGTAGAGGTTCTGGAAGGTGAGGTATTCGGTGACCGCGTCGAGGTCGAGGGCCACTTGGAACCCGGGAAGCCCGAGGAAAGCCTTCACCTCGGATGCGAATGCAAGGACACCGTCCACGAACGTGTAATAGAGGGGCTTGATCCCGAAGCGGTCGCGGGCAACGAGAAGGCGCCCATCTCCGACCCGACGATCCCAGATGGCAAACGCAAAGATGCCGTTGAAGTGTTGGACGCAGTCGTCGCCATACTCTTCGTAGGCGTGGATGATCACCTCGGTGTCTGTTGCGGACCTGAACCGGTGTCCCCGCTGCACCAAAGTCTCTCGGAGAGACTGAAAGTTGTAGAGCTCGCCGTTGTAGACAACCCCGATCTGGCCGTCCTCGTTGAACAATGGCTGTCGACCGGCACTGCTCAGGTCGATGACCGCAAGCCGGCGGTTTGCAAGTGCGACTGGGCCATCAATCAGGTACCCCTCGGAATCGGGACCGCGATGCGCAATCAGAGCGCCCATCGCCTCCAACCTCTGGCGAGATTCGCCGGGGCCCCGGCCATAGGACTGGCCCGACTGGTTGTAGGTGCCTGCGATGCCACACATCAGACTGGTTGTTGGCTTTCCGGCATGGCCCGACTGATCGGACTGCCGAGGATTGTGCGAAACAATGGTGCCTACAATCTGGGCGGTTACCTAGGCGTTGCTACACTCCGGCGGGCGGTTTCGGCGTGGGCAACACGGTCTGCCGGTAGGTCGCTTACGATCGGAGGCGGGAGTGCAACTGGCAGGTAAACGGTTCCTTGTGACCGGCGGTGGCGGGTTCATTGGACGCTTCGTTGTGCGGGAACTCCTTGATTCTGGTGCGCACGTCCGCGTCATGGAGTTGCCGGGTCGCGGTGACGTGGTCGCCTCACAATCCG
>DDYL01000184.1:72699-72906 GCA_002347925.1 Chloroflexi bacterium UBA2235
CCGTGCATGTGATGGCATCGACGGTGTCTTCCACATGGGCGTGCTTGCCTTGAACCCGTCGGGACAGGACCCACGCCGCTGTGTCGAGGTTAACGTAAACGGGACGTTCAATATATTCGAGGCGGCGCGAGATGCCGGCGTAACGAGGATTGTCTTCTCTTCAGCGTCGTCGGTCTACGGTGACACTCTAGAAATAATGGACGAGGC
>DDYL01000184.1:72925-75621 GCA_002347925.1 Chloroflexi bacterium UBA2235
CGTGCATTCGGGGGCATGTTCGGCATCAACTGGGTGGCGCTCCGATACATGAATGTCTACGGCCCAAATGCCGGTTTCGGCCTTGTCGATGCCGTCCTCAAGCGGATCGCATCCGGACAGGCACCACAGATCAATGGCGACGGCTCTCAGTCGTTCGACTTCGTCTACGTAAGTGATGTTGCTGGCGCGACGGTTCGGGCCATGGCGAGTGACGTCACGGATGAGGCATTCAATGTGGGAAGCGGTGAGGAACGCACGGTCAAGGACGTGACCTTGGCCCTGCTGGACCTGACGCAATCGGATCTGAAACCAGACTACAGGGATGTCTCAGTCCCGATGATCCGTAGGGTCGGTTCGAGCGAGAAGGCATCTCGCCTGCTGGACTGGCGCGCGGGTGTGAACCTGACCGAGGGTCTGCGACGGGTCGTTGCTGAACAGTATTTCGGCAACGCACCTTCATAGTTTGCCTACTTCGAACGTATCGGCCGACTGGAAAGGTTCCGCAATGAAGGTTCTCGTGACCGGCGCGACAGGCTTCGTTGCATCGCATCTTATCCCCGCGTTGATTGACGGCGGGCACGACGTGCTTGCGTGCGGACATGATGAGAGCCGTCTAGACAGATATCCAGTTGGGTCCCGGGTCGTCGTGGACCTTCGGGAACGCACCCTTGCAAGTCAATTGCCAACCCGGATTGACGCGGTTATCCATCTGGCCCAGGCGAATGTTGGCTTTCCCGACGCCTTTGCCGATCTCTGGGAAGTCAACGCGGGAAGTACTGCCCGCCTGCTTGATTGGGCGCGCCGCGCGGGTGCGAGGTCGTTCGTGTTTGCGTCGACCGGTTCGGTATACGGACCCGGGGAACGCCCGTGGCATGAGGACGATCCGGTTGCGGGCGCGGGAGCGTATGCGGCGACCAAGGTGGCTGCGGAACGGATTGTTGGTGCGTTCGCGCCTCACATGTCCACGGTCACACTCCGACTGTTCGGTCCGTACGGTGCAGGTCAACGGGGGCGACTTGTTCCTGGGCTGGTGGGGCGCGTCCTGCGAGGGGATGCCGTATCTCTCCGAGATGGTGGGTGCCCGAGGATCAACCCGGTCTGGATCGGTGATGTGGTCAAGGTTTTCATCGCGTCGCTTGAACTGGGGGGCAACCACACGGTGAACCTCGCTGGCGAAGAGATCCTGTCCATTCGTGACATGGCGACGATCATCGGCGAGGTCGCCAACAGGGTGCCAGTCTTTGATGAAGTGCCTGGATCATCTGGGGGCGATACCGTCGGAGACACCGCTCGCCTGCGCGAACTGATTGGGAACGGGCCGTTTGTTCCATTCCGTGATGGCGTCGCCTCGGTCGTTGCCGACATCCTTGCCACTCCAAGGTAGGGAGACGTGACTGGAAGGGCCGACGGCGGTACCAATGGGTTCAACCCACGTGCGGAACAACCGCTCCGAATTCTCCACGTCATCACGTCATTGGCCCGGGGCGGTGCTCAGGCACACCTGCTTGAACTGATCAAAGGACAACGGTCTCTTGGTCATCACGTCGAACTCGCCTATCTCAAAGATTCCGAGATGGTTGCGGACTTCGTACCCCAGGTCGGTTTCCCGATCCCACTCTCCAGTAGCGATGAGCGATCACGACCGACGACTGAAGGGGCTATTGCAACGGTTGGAAGGTTGATGGCGGCTATTTCCGCAACCAAGCCGGACGTTCTTCACACCCACTTGCTCAAGGCGGATGCGTTCGGTGCGGTGTGCGGGTGGCTGTCGCGGGCCGGGCGTCGGCATGCGAGGCCCCTTGCGATCATCTCTAGCAAGCACAATGATGAGGCGCCCTTGAGGCGAAGATGGATTTCCCATCTCCACGGGTTCTTGTCCAGGGCGGACGACGCGGTGATCTGTTGTTCGGATCACGTTGGACGGTATGTCGTGTCTGTGGGCAGGGTTCCTGCAGGGCGCATCCGTCGAATCTATTACGGTATCGATCTGGCGAGGCCAATCGCACTCAGTCCCAACCGGCTCGCCGAGGTGCGTCGCGAACTCGGTCTTCCAGATGGCGCCCCGTTCGTCCTCGCCGTCGGGCGCCTCGATCCGCAGAAGGGATGGCCGATCCTTCTCGACGCGATGGCCCGGGTGATCGCCAGTCGTGACGGGGTCAGGCCTCACTTGGTGATCGTTGGAGGACCGCAACAAGGTGATCCTCAGTACGTAGACGACCTGCACGCTCGCGCATCGAACCCCGACCTGCTTGGGTACGTTCACTTCGCTGGCGTCCGTCGAGACATTCCTGACCTCATGGCGGCCTGTGATCTCTTTGCGTTGGCGTCGCGTTGGGAGGGGTTTGGACTGGTCTTTGCCGAGGCAATGGCGGCTGCCAAGCCGGTCGTCGCGACGCGGGTGTCTGCGGTGCCCGAAGTCGTTCTGGATGGCGAGACCGGCTTGTTGGTGGAGCCGGATGACATGGAGGGGCTCGCTTCGGCGATTGGTCGCATGGTGTCCGACGGTGCTTTGCGGGCACGGATGGGAAGCGCGGGCTATCGTCGGGTTCAACGTGAGTTCGGCGCCCCGAGGATGGTGCGTGAGACACTCGCGACCTACCGGGACGTCATTGCTAATCGTGCAAGGTAGGCGTGCGCGTATCGAAACCGTGACACGGGTGACGAGAGTGCTCGCCGGTATGCTCAAGTCTGGGGAG
>DDYL01000014.1:0-1191 GCA_002347925.1 Chloroflexi bacterium UBA2235
GAGACTGCACTCTTCAAGGAGTTCACGGACAACCGTGTCCGCCGCATCCTCGCCATATTCCACGAACCCAGCCGGCAACATCCAGTCGCCCTGGTAAGGCGCGTGGGCGCGCCGCACCAGAAGCAGGCAACCATCGCGCACCACCGTCGCAGCGGCGCCCACCGCATTTTTCGCATAGTAGGTCCAACCGCACGACGGACAAACCGGACGGGGCCGGTCGGAAAGATTCACCTCACGCATCGGAGTTCCACACCGTCCACAGAACCTTGGACGGCCCGGATCCGGCAGGCCACTGGGGTCCCGCGGGGTTGACCCGTGCACCGTTACCATTCGTGTAGTCCCCAATCGGGTTGGCGATAAAAGCACCAGGCCATCCTTGGGATGGGCCATGCGTGTGAGGTAGGCGGACACTCATATCGCCCGCGATACAATATCCAAAGAAACGTGTACCGGAGTTGTCCGGACCCTGGGGGAGACCATCATGGCGCTGAATCGACGCAGGATCCTGCACGGAGCATCGATGGGCGGACTCTTGCTCGCCGCTATTGGTTGTGGCGATGAGGCGGCTCCGGCAAAGCCAGGCGATGCCTCCAAGCCCGATGCGAACAAAGAGGTTAACTCGGCGACTGGCAAGGGCACTCCAACCGTGGCGGCGTTCACGGGTGCGCCACTCGAGATCAAGGCTTCCGATAAGGAGCTTCTCGAAGCCGCCAAGCCGGAAGGCAAGGTACTCGTCTACTCGACGACCGACAGTGCCAGCGCCAAGCCCCTCATTGCCGACTTCAACGCCCGGTACCCGGAAATCAAACTGGACTACCAGGATCTCAACAGCACCGACCTCTTCAACAAGTTCACCGCCGAATCCGCGGCAGGGACGGACACCGCCGACGTCTTGTGGTCATCGGCGATGGACCAGCAGATGAAGATGATGCAAGATGGACTCGGTGGGTCGTACCAGTCTCCCGAAGCTGACAAGCTCCCCCAGTGGGCCAAGTATCAGGAGCCGGGAAAGACTGCGTGGGGTACCACCCTGGAACCATTCGCATTCGTCTATAACAAGAAGTTGCTCCCGGCTGACGCCGTACCGAAGGACCACACCGCGCTCATCAAGTTGCTCACGGACAAGACCGACCTGCTCAAAGGCAAGGTCACCTGCTACGACCCGGAGAAGAGCGGCACCGGCTATCTTGC
>DDYL01000014.1:1232-2622 GCA_002347925.1 Chloroflexi bacterium UBA2235
GATGTGAAGCTCTACACCAGTACCGGGACGATGATCGAGAAGATCCAGTCCGGCGAACACATCTTTGGCTTCAACATCATCGGATCCTACATCCTCCCCAAGTTGAAGACCGACGCGGATACCTTCGGCATGGTCTTTCCTCAGGATTACACCATCGGGTTCTCCCGGGTGGCGTTCATCGCAAAGAAGTCGAAGCGCCCGAACTCGGCGAAGCTCTTCCTGGATCACCTGATCTCCAAGCGTGGACAGGACATCCTTGCCAAGCAGTCACTTCTCTACCCATCGCGCACCGATGCGGAAGGCGAAGCCACAGCATCTGGTCTCCAGAAGGAACTCGGCGACAAGTTGAAGCCAATCCCGGTTTCGAACCAGGTCCTCGATGCGCTCGACCAGACAAAGCGCCTTGCGTTCGTCGAGAAATGGCAGAAAGCCCTGGGTCGCAGCTAGGACGCGTGCCACTTCCAATGGTGGCCGACGCGTGCTGACAGATGATGGCAACGATCCCGTCGACGCTTACCCAACCGTGGATACGGAAACGTCCTTTCGGTAGGTACGCGGTCGTCGCGACCGTTGCCATTCTCGTTCTGTCACCCTTGCTGCTCATTGCGTACCAGAGTTCGCTGAATGGGCCATTCTTCGCTGAAAGTTCGCATTTCGATACCGGTGCGTGGCGGTACGTGCTCGGCGCGCGACAGTTCTGGCGCGCGTTCGGCACATCGGCCATCGTGGCGACGGGCATGGTGGGGATCGGAGTGCCACTTGGCGCTGTCCTCGCCTTCATCATGGTCCGCACGGACATTCCCGGTCGCCGCATCCTCGAACCGGCTGTCCTCATTCCGATCTTCCTTTCACCGATCGTGACCGCCTTTGGCTACGTGGTTGCAATCGGGCCCGTCGGGTTCATATCCCTCTGGGTGAAATCATTGGTCGGATCGGTACCGTGGAATGTCTACGGGTTGCCATCACTCATCGTCATCGCCGCGCTCACCCACGTCCCCCACACCTACCTGTACGTGTCTACGGCGCTGCGTTCCGTCAACCCGGAACTCGAGGAGGCGGCTCGGACGCTCGGCGCGCCGCCCTGGAAAGTGGCGCTCGACATCAGCCTCCCTCTCGTCCGGCCCGCACTGCTATTCAGTGCGTCACTGACGTTCCTGCTCGGGTTCGAACTCTTCGGACTACCGCTCGTGCTCGGTGATCCCGCCGGGCTCCTTGTCCTAACGACGTACCTGTTCAAACTCACGACCCTTCTCGGAGTGCCGTCGTACCAGATGATGGCGGTGGTTGCCCTCAGCATCGTGGTGGTGACCCTCCCTCTCGTCATGATCCAGAGGCACCTTCTGGGACAGGCAAGCCGGTTCGCAACAATCCGCGGACGCGGACTTGCACT
>DDYL01000014.1:2760-2891 GCA_002347925.1 Chloroflexi bacterium UBA2235
ATTGCCCTGGGCGTAATAGGTGGCGCCATCTCGGTCGGGTGCTACCTCATTGTCGGCCTGACGCAACACCGGTGGTCATCCCGCGGAGTTGCCGTGCTGGACTTCATGGTGCTCATCCCGCGCGCAATCCC
>DDYL01000055.1:0-212 GCA_002347925.1 Chloroflexi bacterium UBA2235
GTGTGTACTGGCCCGCCTTACACACTCGCAGGTGGAAGAGCGACGCGCACCGACAATTCTTCCAATTGCGTAGCGGTGACCTGCGAAGGTGCACCCATAAGGAGGTCACGGGCAACTTGGTTCTTTGGAAATGCGATCGCATCGCGGATTGTCGACGCACCGCACAAAATCGCGATGATCCGGTCCAGGCCGAGCGCAATCCCACCATGCGG
>DDYL01000055.1:267-8250 GCA_002347925.1 Chloroflexi bacterium UBA2235
AAGATGCGCTCTTGAAGCGCGCGAGTATGGATGCGCACGCTTCCGCCACCAATTTCGAACCCATTGCAGATGATGTCGTACTGCTTTGATGACGCTTCACCAGGATTGGCGTCGAGCAAGTGAATGTCTGAGTCCTTGGGAGCGCAGAAAGGGTTGTGGGTAAAGGTCCACGCCCCGCGAGACTCATCATGTTCCAGCAGCGGAAAATCAACAACCCAACACAGGGCCAGGACATTGGGATCTGCCAGTCCAAGTCTTGCACCGAGGTGGTCACGCAAACGGTGCAGGACCCCGTTCGTCGTGGCCTCACGGTCGGCGACTATGAGAATGAGGTCTCCCTCATGCGCCCCTAGAGCCTCGCATAGCTGGGCCATGACCTCATCGCCCACGTGCTGCCGGAATGCGCTCTTGATGCCGTCGGGAAGCCAAGCCGCTGTCGCAAGGCCCTTCGCGCCAAAAGTTCTCGCAAGTTCTGTCAACCCATCAATCTCGCGCCGGCTCCACGTTGCGCATCCGGGTACAACCAATCCCTTGATGATCCCTCCGGCTTCAATCGCGCCGCGGAATACCGAAAAACCGCTGGTACCCAACAACGAGCTGAGGTCTGTCAACTCCAGTCCGAACCGCAAGTCCGGCCGGTCGCACCCATACCGGGCCATCGCGTCGGCATACGAGATCCGGGGAAATGGCTTGCTCAAGATGCGCTTCGAGGAGTAAGCCTCAATGCATTCGATGAGAAGCGCCTCGATGGTTCCGGTGACATCTGTCTCGTCAACAAATGCCATCTCGAGATCAAGTTGGGTGAACTCGGGTTGCCGGTCGGACCGCGTGTCCTCATCGCGGAAGCAACGGGCCACCTGAAAGTACCGATCCATGCCTCCCACCATCAGAAGCTGCTTGAACTGCTGGGGTGCCTGGGGAAGGGCATAGAACTCGCCGGGATGAAGACGTGCCGGAACCAGGAAGTCCCTGGCACCCTCAGGGGTACTCGCGGTCAGGATCGGCGTCTCGATCTCTAGGAAGCCCTGCCGGTCGAGAACGTCCCGCATCCGCTTGATGACCCGGTGACGCAGAATCACCGCGTCGCGCATCGCGGTGCGGCGCAGGTCAAGGTACCGGAACTTCATCCGGAGGCCCTCGTCGACGCTCGCGTCATCATTGATATAGAAGGGAGGCGTCTTTGCAGCATTCAGCAGCGTGACCGTCGTCGCAATAACCTCGATATCGCCAGTTGCGAGGTTCGGGTTCGTGGTTCCGGACGGACGGCCAGCTACCGTCCCCTGAACGCAGATGACATATTCGTTGCGGAGACCCTCCGCGGAGGAGTGACCGTCCGGGTTCCGGTTGGGGTCGAACGTGACCTGTGTCAGTCCATATCGGTCACGCAAGTCGATGAAAATCAGACCCCCGTGGTCCCGTCGGCGGTGGACCCAACCATGGAGCACAACTTCATCACCCGTGTCCGAGGCACGCAAATCGCCACACGTATGAGTTCGTTTTGCGGGCATCACCGACCATGAGAGGTCGGTGGCAGGAATGAATTGCGTTTGATCCGCGTTGATCATTGGCGTTCGCGCTTCCATCGTGAATTGTCGATCGGATCGGGCACCCAACCGAGTGAAGGGTACCGTGAGTGGGTCTGGCGCCAGTGCTTGGCGGAATTCCCATCATCCGCTCGAATTACGTCAAGGATTTTGCGACGCGTCGTTTGACACCGATGGCATACCAAGTCAGCGTAAGTGGTGATTTGAAGACCAAACGCTCCATCTGCCGCGGGCGCGACCCTCACGCTATCCCACCAGAACCCTGAGCTGCAGGATCCTCCAAAGCGCTTCGATTGCAATCGACGGGGTCATCTTTGAAGTCCCGCGTGTCCGTTCGCTGAAATGGATTGGATACTCGACAACCGTGAGCCCAGCCTTCTGGCACCGCATTGCCATTTCGATCTGGAAGTTGTAACCCTGCGACCGTACCTGATCGAGCGGGATTCTCTGGAGTGCCTCTCGACGGAAGCATTTGAAACCCGCCGTCGTGTCGTTCACATTGAGTCCCGTGATCAACCGGGCGTACTGGTTGCCTCCCCAACTGAGGATGCGACGGCCGAGGCTCCACTTTCGGTCGAGGCTCCCGCCAGTCACGTATCGCGATCCTACGACCACATCGTAGTCAGTTGAAAGCACGATCATTGGGCCAATCGCGGCGACCGGATGCGAGAAATCCGCATCCATCTCAAAGATCAGATCAGCGCCCGTTGCTAGCGCGTCACGAAACCCAGCGATGTAGGCATCCCCAAGACCTGTCTTGGATCGCCGGTGAAGGACGGATACCCGGCCCGGGTGGTCATGAGCAAGTCGATCGGCGATCCTGCCAGTTCCATCGGGGGATGCATCGTCAACGACGTGGACCCGGACCTGCGGAACGAGCCCCAGAAGAGACGAGACCATTGGCTCGATATTTTCTGCCTCGTTATATGTTGGAAGGACTATGCAAATATCCCTCGGGTTGTATTTGGCCCCGGGAGCAGCCGCCTGAGAAGGATTGGTCTGCGGAGGGTTTACCGTCATTTCGAGTTCTGAACGGCCGGTACCTGGCCGTTGGCCCCGTCTCTGGAAAGCGGCGCGATGCCCGTGGAATAGACAGCGGTCTGACCTTCACGAAACGCCTCAGTCAGGCCCATCTCAGGCGCGTCAAACTTTGCTAGTCCCGGACCACCATAGGCTTGCCTCTCCAAATAGCCTACGACCACGAATGTAACCCCGTAAGACTCGAGAAGCTGTCGGGCTTCAGGCACGGTCTGCGTGCGATAGATAATTTCAACGTCCCGTTTCCGGCGTTCAATCTCGGGATTGATGCGGTCACCTCGCCAGAGACGTTCATGCTGGTCCCAACCCAGCACGGTAGGAAACCCCGACTGGGTGGAGAACCTGGCAAATTCGCTGTATGGGCCACCAGACGCCTCCAAGACAACAGGTGTCCGCGTACCGGCGTCTTCAACCCCGTTTTCGCTAAGCCACCGCGCGGCGGCGTAGTCCTCAGGGTGGAACTTGCGCATCCAATCCATTCCGTCAAGGACTGGGTCGTTTGCAAATGCATTCGTGCGCAATCCGGTCACGCGCATCGGGTACACGAGCATCCCAGAAATGAGCGCGACTCCGAGGATTGCGATCGCCGAAACACCAAGGCGCTGCAGAAATTGCGACCCCTGGCGGGCAAACTCGCGCGACGAGTCCAGAGTATGGCGAGCTACCCAGTAAGCGAGCGGACCACCAGCCAAACCAATCATCATCCATGACTGGTAGTAGAGCTTGAACACGGTGTTCATCCGGCGAAGCGAGCCACCGTAGAAGTCACGAATATAAAAGACCTCGCAGACCGCGAGCAGCACGAATGCAGTTCCAAGGACTGCAAATGCGAACCCAACCCCACGCCCACCAGGCAGGTTCTCGCGCACAACCGAGCCGTTAGCCGTGGATGGCTCGTCATCGGGGTCTGGACGAGGATCACGTGGAAACACAGCCTGAAGTGCGCCGGAGATGGACAGGCCTGCGAGTGCCACGGCCAACGCATACGTGCCGGCGCCGCGTAGCTCCAGTAATGCGATCAGTCCGGCAAACAATATGGCACCGATAGGTACCGAGAAACGTCGAATTGACGCATTCGGTGATCGAGAGAGGGTCGTGCCAACAATCCAGAGTGCAGGCACGACCCATGCAATCTGCAGTCCCCAGAATTGAACGAACTGCATCAACAGGCTTCGTTGGGAGACGAACCCTACCGGCATCTCTCCCGGGCCTGACACGACAGGTGGAGTGAATGAGCCGAGGAACGGCAAGACGAGTACCGCCGACAGTAGTGCGATGTTAAGAACTACCCATCCGGCTCTGACCATGATCCTTAGAGACAAATAGTGGGGTTCACCGACTTTCGATGACGATTGGCGGGGCCAAGCCCCGACAAGCCCGGAAGCGGAAATGAGCAGAAAGTACGCAGGGAAGTCCCAGCTGTTTGCGAAGTAGAGAACCGAAATCAGCACTCCAACCGGCAAGACTTCCCACAAGGGATCAAATCGCGCTACTGCATGCTTCCACCTTGGCCTCTCGGGCTCGGTAGTTGAACCTTCGACGCCATAACCATTCGATGGCAAGGCTGCGCCCTCAACTGACAGGCCTGTGGCCCAACGAAACAACGCGGGTGGATGGACCAGCCACCGGTAAGCAATCCCGACCGCAAGCACGGTGAAGGGGAGAGCCATCACATGCGGGTGCAGGTCACCAAGAAGGAAACTAAAGGCTGGAAACTCATTAATTGTGTAGTCAATATCCCTATCACCATCCTTGATGACAAGAACCCGGGTTGCGTTCCATCCAATTCCGCCCCAAAAGTCCTTCTGCCACATGCCACTGCCGTCAATGCTTCTCAAGACCGACCAAAGGTTTCCCGCAACCAGGACCAAGAACACCGAACCCAGTCCCGCTGCCACGTACGGCCAAGCGGCGTCAATGGACCAACCCCCGCGCGGGAGTTCCGTCCGGGTACGCAAGACCAAATTCGGGTGGGACCACCCGCTTGCCATGTCACGGGCAATGGAATACCCAACGGAGAATATGCCGACGGCAGCCAGCCCGAAAACAGTGGCCAAGGCCAGATTGAACCCCTCTCCAGGAAGTACGCCGGAAAGTTGGATCAACAAGCCGTAGACGAGGTAACCGAAGTAGTAGTAATTGATCGTTGGGTTCGGCATTCCCGCAGATGGTGATAGCCATGGGTCGATCGGAGGGAATGAGGCTGATCTGGCAACCGAATTCAGGAACGCGAAGTCCATGAACTTCTCTGTCCCGGCGATGTCACCCGCGCGCACCCGGATCAGAAGAAATCCAACAAACGCCACCGCGAAAATTATTTCCTGGAGCAGGATTAGGCCCTGGCGCCGCCCCACGAATACTTTCAAGTCGCGACGGACGCTGCCTACGCCCCACCAGCACGCGGTGCCGAGACCGAGTATGACAATCAAACTTGTCGACGCCTGGTTCTCGAGAAGGCCCGTTACGCCAAGCCACCACGAGAGGAACCCAAATGCCACCAAGGCGACGGTCTTGTTCAGTGCGTACCCTCGGTCCGCTAATGGATGAAAAAACCTGAAACTGGCGGGAACCGTGGCAATCGATATGACCTGAACAACAAGCCACCACCAAATCGCCACGATCATCCAGTAAGCCCCATTTCCCGAAGAGAGTCGGTGCCATGGGCACGCACCCGCAGAGATACGTGCCGCGCGGTGGATTCAAACCACGTTTTTTGCGACTTAAAGACGACGCACCGCCGACTAGGGGGCGGTTATTGCCTGAATCCGACCATTTCCAGAATCGACAACGAGCAAGCTAGACCCATCTGACACTATCCCCAAGGGTAAGTCGAACTGACCTCCGGCCTTGCCAACGGTGCCAACGATTGAAAGAGCTTCACCCGATGGACTGAACTTCACGATGCGGTTGTTTGGCGGGTCGGTGACAAAAACGTATCCCTGAGCATCGACTGAGAGATACGGTTCAGTGCGTGGCCCCGATTGCCAACCCTGGATTGGAAACTCTGCAAGGTATTTCCCGGCCTGGTCAAGCTTCTGAATGCGACGGTTATTGGTGTCCGCCACATACATATTTCCTAGAGCGTCGAGAGCGATCCCGATGGGCTCGTTCAGTTGTCCGGGGCCGCCACCGGCTTGACCGAATTGGGCAATGAACTTGCCAGTCCCGTCGAACTTCTGAATACGCTTGTTACCGGTGTCCGTGATGTACACATTTCCTTGTTGGTCCACCACGATGCCTCGTGGTCCCCAGAATCCACCGTTCTGCCCGGACCACTTAAGAAGGAACTTGCCATTCGGATCAAATTTCTGGATGCGGTGGTTCCACGTGTCTGCAACAAACACATTTCCGTCACGATCAGTCGCAACGCCCATGGGTTCCTTGAACTGCCCGTCACCCGATCCCTCAGTCCCCCATGCGAGCAGGACCTTCCCGGCACGGTCGACCTTCTGGATCCGATGATTTCCGGTGTCTGCAATGAAGAAGGCGTTCGCACCCGCACTCGCTATCCCTCTCGGTAGCGTGTACTGACCATTCGCCTTGCCCGTCGTCCCGAACTCCGACAAAAGCTGGACTGGAACAGACTTTCCGGCGTAGGCCTCCGGATTGATCCGCGGTGCGCTTGGAGCCACCGGCGCACCACCGACCTCGCGGGTGCCCGTTGAGATGCCGTCCTTCAAATAGACGTAGAAATCGTATGAGCCAAGAGGCTGGGTAGGCTCACGATAGATAAGCCACTGCCACAAACCAGACCGTGTCTCGGAATTAGTGATGACATTCCTGAACGACTGCAAGGTGATATTGCGGTAGTCCTCGGGATACCACCACCTCATTTTGTATTTCGTCTTCGTGTATCCATTGAGGAAGGGTGCGTTCTTTTCGTCGTCCTCAAGTGCAATGAGGACAATCGGCTTCGTCGCTGGAGACGTCAACTGCGCGGGATAATCGACATTCTTGTAATCGCGCAGGTACCACGAGAACGGCCACCATGTACCGGACTGGACGGTTACACCAATATCCCTGCTATTGGCGGTCTGTTCAAGACTGATCCGCTCGATGTCGGCCATGACCTTCTTTACGTCAGGGGCCGTCTGGGTGTAAACCAACAGGTCTCGGGGCGTGTCCGGTCGGTCAAAATTGACTGGCCAACCGGTGTGGATGCACCAGAATGACAGCAGGACCCCAACACCAGTAGTAATCCGCACCTTCCATGGATCGCAGGCAGGATCGCGCCACACATCACCTATGAAACGGGCTGCGACAAAGACCATTGGCGTCGCGATGTGGATCACAAGCCAGGGCATCTTCTCCCCAGCCCAACTGTAAATAGTCAAAGCACCCCAGCCCCACCACAGTAGAAAGCTGGTTAGCCAGGTTGGACGCCGCAAGTATTCGACCGTACCCGCAATGAAAAAGACAAACGGCAATGTCTCATACGCGCTGAGAATAAGAATGTAGTAGTACCAGGGCTGATTTCCACGCTGGACACCATGTTGTTCCAGCCAGTACCTGATGCCTCCGATGAGACCCTCGCGGATGCCACCGAAATTGGTGAACAAGCTTGTGAAAAGCACGATAAAGATCAAGAAGAAGATGACAATGCCACCTGAAAACGTCCCCAGTCCCCAGAAACCGTCCCGGTCCCGCCAAAGCTGAAACCAAGCGCTGGTGAAGGTGCCGGACGCGCCCCGTTCACGAGCGCTGCGCTCGTCGAAATCGGTCGGGCGCAACCGGTCGTACACCATCCCTGCGAACGCACCGAGGATAAGCCCGATGAATCCGCCCCCGATTTCAAAGAGTTCCTTCTTGTAAATACCGACGACTGCCGAAAGAAAACCGCCAATCAGTGCTCCCACCGCGGCGACCTGGACAATCCTGCGCATCGGAACAGTCCCGTGTTCCCAGATTGCCGACAAGATCATGAAGGTGCCGAGGAGAAAGAAGGTGATAAAGGTACTTTCCTTCGTGGCATACGCGAAAGAAAGTCCCACACAAAATGTGTAATACCATGCTCGTCGCCGATGGAGAATGAACCCGATAAAGCCAGTCATTGCGAGGAGGGTCCACGTGGCCGTGTACGAATCTTCCCGAAGCATCCTCGCAAAGTAAATGAACGAAGGGGAAAACACGAACATCGCTACCGCGACAATCCAGCCGGTTGTCCCAAGCCATCGACGCCACAAGAACGAAATCGCTACGAGACCGACCCCAAAAAAGGCTGGTACCGCCCGTGCAGTAGCCTCTGTCGCGCCAAATATCCAGAAACTTGTGGCAACGCTTAGGAACTGGAATGGACCGTGCAGCAGGGGGTTGTATTTGTAAACCTGTCCACGAAAGGTATCCCATGCAAACTTTGCGTGCATACTCTCGTCATGGTGCATGGCACGGTCACCGACGTTGA
>DDYL01000190.1:0-3974 GCA_002347925.1 Chloroflexi bacterium UBA2235
TGAGCGAAGGTCGCAGGGTCCCAACCGGCAGGGAAGCTGATGGGTCTGCGGTTCAAGCGACGATCGAGCACACGTCACAAGCGTGTTGGAGATCGGCGGGAGACCTTCTTCACAGTGTGCAGCGCGCCGAGAGGGAGCTCAGGCATGCCACAGCAGCGCCGTGCAGGGCGGCGGCTCAACTCGAGCTGTCGGCCAGTGTCTGCGCCAACCGGTGGGGATCGTACGGAGGTTCGGGCTGCTCACGTGGCCCGGCTGAAGGAACTCGTCGCTGGTGGGGAATATGCGCCGACCGTCAACCGATTGGTGATTGCCCTCACGGGTCAATCGCTTGAGGCGCGGTGGGTGTAGTCGCAGGAACCGGTTCAACAGTCCGCCCTAGGCACAACTTAAAACGTCACACGGACCGGCACTTCCAGAAATGGAGATGCCGGTTGTGTGTTTTCAGCTGGGATCGTTGAGCTTTTGGGCACTGCCAGCACCCTGGCACCGCCCGCACAGTTCCGCTAGAGACCGGCAACGTCGATCGTCAACGCAACGTTGACATGATGCTCGCCAAACCTGATCAACTCGGTGTGGCGCTCGTACCCTCGGGTCTGGACATTAATGAGATTGCACGTGTCGGACACGAGTGCGCGCGGCTCAATGTGCCAGGTGCCAGCATCAAAGGTGAACGCCTGGGTGCCATCCGCAACGAAGGCCACGATTGTCGAAGGGTCAAAACCGTTCATCGGCTGATCCGGGGGAGCGACAACGATCACGACTGGCGCACCACCGAGGGGGATGAACAGCTGGCTATGGTCCATGTGCCGGTTGATGTTCTCGATCACGGCCGGGACCCTATGCGACACGTGCAGTCGCGCAGTGAAGTCGCCGTCTTTCCGGGTCAAGTCGGCCCGCGCAGTCGAGATCACCCTCCCGTACGGCTCGAAAGCCTCTGCAGTTAGCCGGGTAGCGTGGACGGTAACGTGACGCACCGTACCACCGGGTTGTGTTGTCATTTTCGGCATTCCTTCCGAGCAGGCCAGATGGCGTGCTGTCCGAATTCGGCACGCTTTCGGCCGCGGCAGGATGCTACCCGAACCGCCGGCGTTGCGCGGACGCAGGAGGCTCTCCCAAAACCACTCGCGAATAATCTTTGTGACCGATACTACGGGTAAATCAGGATCGGAGAGAACTGCCGGTGCCTACCGATGATCGAAACTCGCCAGTCACGCCGTTCACCCTGCAACAGTTCATCTGCGGTCCGGTCAGGACGAATGTCTACGTCCTGATCAATCCAGAAACTCGCGAAGCGGCCGTGGTCGATCCTGCCCCAGAATCACGGACTGCCATCGAACGGTTTCTGGCGAGCAACCGAGCATCATTGACGACCATCGTCCTGACCCACCGGCACTTCGACCATGTGGGTGAAGCCGGACCAATTGCCGAGGCGACGGGTGCATCCATCGCGGCGCACGCCAGCGATGTGGACTACCTCTCGGTCCCTCAGCGGACGCGGTTCATGCCGGGGTACGTAAACCCGGCGGCACCGGTGCGCGTCCCGTTGGTCGACGGTGATGTCATTAACCTCGCGGGCACACCATTTGTCGTGATGCACACGCCGGGGCACTCTGGAGGTGCAATATGCCTCCTTCATGACGTTTCGGCGACCCTTTTCAGCGGCGACACGCTGTTCGCGGGCACTTTCGGCCGATACGACCTGCCAGACAGTGACGCACCGGCGCTTAGGTCGTCGCTTATCCGGCTCGCGGGATTGCCCGGAGGGACGCGGGTGCTGCCTGGGCACGGGCGGGAAACGACGATCGGGGCCGAGGGATGGGCCGCCGATCCACCGCTCTACCGAGGTCTCTAGCGGCTGGGTGGGAAAGCCAGGTGCATGGGTCAATTCCACTCGCGCACCTGGCACTCACCCGTCCGGGTCAGAATCTCCTGCTTTGCGGTAGCGGGCCCGCGAACTAGGCAGTCTCTTCGCGCGCCTCGATATCGAGCGTGATGCGCACTTCCTCGCTCACAACGACACCGCCAGTCTCAAGGGCTGCATTCCACCCAAGGCCGAAATCGGTGCGATTGATCTTTGTCTTCGCCTCGAACCCGACGACATTGAACCCGTACGGGGACCGATTGAACCCTGTGACCTCAGCATCGAGGACCACGGGACGAGTAACACCTTTGATCGTCAAGTCACCATGGACGTGATAGTGATCCCCGCCGGCACTGTCGACCTTGGTACTCACAAACGTCATGTGCGGATACTTCTCGGCATCGAAGAAGTCACCCGACTTGAGGTGGTTGTCCCGCATCTCATTGTCGGTATCGACTGACGCGATTTCGACCAAAACGTCGATATGGCTGTTCGCGGGATGTTCGCGGTCAAGAACCAACGTGCCGGAAACGCCCGTAAACCGCCCACGAACCGTACTCACCATGAGATGACGTACGGCGAAACCGACATTCGTGTGACTGGAATCAATCTTCCAAGTAGATGGACCTGACATGTATCACTTCTCCGATCAAGATATGGGAAGAAACCGCGAACGAGGTCGTCGACGGTCCGGACGTGAGTGCGTTGCCCCACGTCACTTCCTTTCTAATAGTACAGCATTGGATCTGGCATCGTGCTACACTCGCTTCAGGGGAAGTCTCCCTGAGGTACTGTGCGGTCGGAAATGCAATGACTCGCGAAACGACAAAATCAGCGCTTTCGCATCAGGCCTCGCGTTCCGGTCAGTTCTGCGGAGTTGCTCGTGCCGCTGCACTCATTGGGGACGTCTGGACGTTATTGCTCATCCGTGACCTTGAGAACGGACCGAGGCGGTTCTCCGAACTCGAGGCATCGACCGGGATAAGCCCACGCGTGCTCACCGACCGCTTGCGCGAATTGCTAGCACGCGGAATGGTTACTCGGCACATGTTCAACGAGATCCCGCCTCGCGTTGAGTACACCCTCACCGAAAAAGGGCTTGCGGCCTGCCCGGTCGTGGATGCATTAAGGGCGTACGGCGACGCGTGGTTGATGTCCGACGAATGCCCCAAGTCTGACCACACGGAACCCACAGTTCCCGCGTTCGAAGCCGTTGATGCCACGACTGTGGCAAACGCCTGAGCCCTCACCGGGCCCTTGCACACCCAGCGCAACGCTTTCCCAGTTACCCATTACCATGATGCGAGCGTGTCGAGCGACACGCACCAGGATGGGACAGGTATGACAGGAACAAACAGCGTTCTCGGCGGTGGAGGATTCCACCATGTCGCGGTGCGGGTTGCCGATTTCGACGGTGCGGTGCACTTCTACTCCGAAGTCCTCGGCTTCAGCCCAAAGGTCACGTGGGGCGAAGGTGACAAGCGAGCGGTGATGCTTGACACCGGCAACGGCAGCTATCTGGAAGTCTTTGCCGGAGGAACGACGCCTTCCACGACGGATGGGCCGATTCTGCATTACGCAATCCGTGCGCACGATGTGGATGCGGTGATCGAAAACGCACGTGCCCATGGTGCGACGGTGACCGTCGAACCGAAGGATGTCACCATTCAGAGCAAGCCCTTTGAGGTCCCAGTCCGAATCGCGTTTTTTCGCGGGCCCGCGGGCGAGTCAATCGAGCTGTTTCGAAACGAACTTACCTGATCGCCCAAGATATCGGCATTCCCGCGCCGGCTAATCAAATGCCGGGGCGGGAACCTGCGGACAGTCACGCAACCGCAGGACGTGAGCTCGCACCGCCTGTGTCCGAGTCCCCCAACATTGCCGTCGGTTCGGGCGTATAGTGACCGTTTTGGGAAACAGGGTCGGTGTCGATAATTTCCGTCGGCACGCCATCGAACATTGCGTTGAAGGCTTCCGAGTCAAGGGTTTCGTCGTGGATAAGCCGCTTGGCTATCTCATCGACTTTAGTACGGTGCTTCATGATCAGTTCGCGGGCCGTGCGATGCGCCCTCGCGATAATCTCGCTGATTTCCTCGTCAATCGCCAGCGCGGT
>DDYL01000190.1:4058-9183 GCA_002347925.1 Chloroflexi bacterium UBA2235
CCGGTGGTCAATTCACTGAAGACAATCTCCTCGGCGGCGTGCCCACCCAACATGGCCGAAAGCATGTCTTCCATGAACGACCGCGTCTGCATGTAGGAATCTTCAGGTGGCAGGTATCGCGTGTACCCTCCCGCCATCCCCCGAGCGACAATGCTCAGTTTGTGCACCGGGTAGCAGTGGGGAAGCATCTTGGCGACAATGGCGTGGCCAACCTCGTGGTACGCAGTCACCGAACGTTCCCGCTCGGAAATCACCCGGCTACGCCGCTCGGGACCGGCAATGACGCGGTCGATAGCCTCTTCTAGTTCTGAAGATCCGATCGCCTTCTTGTTTCGTCGGGCACTCAGGATCGCCCCCTCGTTGAGGAGGTTCATCAGGTCGGCCCCTGAAAAGCCCGGTGTCTGCTTGGCAAGAACTCCAAGGTCGACCGTCTTGTCGAGCGGCTTTCCCCGGGCATGGACGTCAAGGATTGCCTGACGGCCACGGATGTCCGGATTGTCCAGGATCACTCGGCGGTCGAACCGACCGGGACGCAAAAGTGCTGGATCGAGCACATCTGGCCGGTTGGTGGCGGCGAGGACTATCACGTTCGTGTTCGTGTCGAACCCGTCCATCTCAACCAGGATCTGGTTCAAGGTCTGCTCACGCTCATCGTGGCTGCCGCCAAGTCCAGCACCGCGCTGGCGCCCAACTGCATCGATTTCATCCACGAACACAATGCAGGGGGCATTACGCTTCGCCTGGTCAAAGAGGTCTCGGACCCGGCTTGCGCCAACACCGACGAACATCTCAACGAACTCGGACCCCGAGATCGAGAAGAAGGGGACGCCAGCCTCTCCAGCGACGGCGCGAGACAGGTACGTCTTGCCGGTTCCCGGAGGGCCAACGAGCAGGACACCCCGGGGAATGCGCGCGCCAAGGGCGGCGAACTTCTCGGGATACTTGAGGAATTCGACAATCTCGGCGAGTTCCTGCTTCGCCTCCTCGACCCCGGCAACGTCGCCGAATGTCAAGGTCTGCTTGTTGCCAGTGAAGACGCGGGCCCGGCTCTTGCCGAAGCTCATTGCCTGGTTGTTCGACCCTTGGGCCTGCCTCATCATGAACACGAGGAGGGCACCGAAGACGATGACCGGCAGGAATGAACCGATGATCCCCAGCCAAGAAGTGAACTGGCTTGGCTCACGAACTTCGACCTTGACTTGTTCAAACCGAACGCCATTCTGGTTCAGCAGGTCCAGTACATCTGTCTTGTCTGACTTGATGGCGACCTTGCGTCCCTCGCTCGTGTCAGCGAGGAGGCGATTGCCTTGCACCACAAGGGTGTCAACCCGGTTCTGCTTCGCATCGCGGACTACGATCGCCATCAGGTCGGTGATCGGGACCTGCGTTTCGCGCGACTGCGGACTGAACAAGGTGAAGAAAATCGCGAGGACCGCGACCATGATCACGAGGTAGACAAAACTGTTGCGCAACCAGCGCGCGTCCATCTTCACGGGTTGGGTTTCCCGACCGGTTCCTTGGAATTATACGGACACTGCATGTCGAACCGATAACCGGTACGGCATCGGCACCACGACTTCACGGATCCGGTCATTTCTGGCGTCATTCGGGCGCGTAACTTCATCCGCCGTAAACGGACTTTTTCAGGATGCCGATGTACGGAAGGTTCCGATATCTCTCCGCATAGTCTAGGCCATAGCCGACGACGAACCGGTCCGGGATCTGGAACCCAGTGTATTCAACACTGACGTCGGCCTTTCGCGCGACCTGCTTGTCCAGGAGGGTGCAGATCCTGAGCGACGACGGATCTCGGCGTTCCAGGTATTGCCTGAGGTACCGGAGGGTCATTCCGCTGTCAACGATGTCCTCGACCAGCAGGACATCCCGTCCCTCGATCGTTGCATCGAGATCCTTGGTGATGCGGACGATGCCGCTCGACTCCGTGGAGTTGCCATAACTGGAGACGGCCATGAAGTCGAGTTCGACGGGGAGGTCAATCGCTCGGGCCAGATCGGTCATGAACACGACCGCGCCCTTCAGCACTCCGATCAGGATTGGGGCGCGACCTGAATACGATGCCGTGATTGTGGCTCCGAGTTCGTTCACCCGGGCCTGAACCGCATCCGCGGTGATAAGGACCTGCTCAATGTCCGGGTGGGCGGGTGTGTCACTCATCGTTTCTCCGATCAACGCAGGCGGCACCCGCAGGCGCATCACGGTGCCGGGTTTACCACAACGTGGGGCAGATCCGATCCGTCAACGCCCGGTGAAGATCGGCCCGCTTGCGTGATGACTGCAGAACCCTTGATCACTGCAACCCGGTACCCGTCGGCAAACTCGAGATGCGCACGACCTCGGCCCCGGGCGACCATCTCCGTGGCAGCGTGGAGGTGGGACGACTCAATGCGTTCTGGATCGGCACCGAGCCGAACGAGGGCCGAACGGATAAGTGCAGACTGGGCGAACGGTGTGTACGCGAGCAGAGTGCGGATCGGCATCTGGACCCCGCGCTCAGTAGGTGTCCAGTTGGCTGCGGCGTCGTCGACTGCCTTCTTGGCAATCTCAGCCATTTCCCTCGTGATGGCCAAAGAGCGCAGGAATGCGTCGCGGAACCCGGGAGAGATTGCTTCCAGTTCCGGAAGCACCCGATGGCGGAGACGATTGCGCGGATGCCGCAGGTCATCGTTCGTTACATCCTCCCGCCAGTCGATTCCCGCGTCCCCAAGCGCCGTCCTCACGACCGCCGCGCCGAGGCCGAGCATTGGCCTGACCAGAATCGCTCCAATAGGCGATGTGCGATCCCCATCCAGCACTTCGGGGTCATGAACGACCGTGGACGCTGTGGTTGGCGAATGAGGCAACGGTGAAACCGTCGTCATACCCGCGACAGACCCGGGACCACGCCCTCTCATCAACGCCATAAACGCGGTCTCGACCTGATCATCGGCGGTATGGCCAGTCATGATTGCTGCCGAACCCGTCGCCAATGCCAAGTTTGCGAGGAACTGGTAGCGCCCGTGACGAGCTGACGCCTCCGGCCCCCCTGTCATCGAGCTGGAACCATCATTTTCTGCCATTGCAAGAACGTGGACTGGTAGGCCAAGTCGTTTGCCGAGGCGGGCAACAAACCGTGCATCCTCGGCAGAGGCCTCGGGTCGCCATCCATGGTTCACATGCCCGATGGAGACCTTGAACTGGAAGCGCCTCTGAAGCGCGACGAGGCAGCAGGCAAGAAACGTCGAGTCCGCACCACCGGAGACGGCGGCGATGACCGGTTTTCCGTGAAAGTCGATCCCGGTTGAGGCGATCGCACGCTCGACTACTCGCACTGCCCGTGCGCGCGACGAGAGGCCAAACGCATTCACGCAGTCCAGATCCGGATGAACGGTGCCATCCGATCAGGGCCGGCGACCAAGGATGCCCTCGTCAGGCGCACCGAAGAAGAGACGGAACCATGCGTCGAGTTGCCCAAACGCTTGCCCAAACGGTCCTCTTGGTCGAACTGGGGGTGCGTCTGGCACCCATGCAACCTCATCGCGCTCGGGAAGCATGATGACTGCGTGATCACCGGGCCGAACAAGGCTCAGCTTTTCGCGTGAGGCTACTTCGACGAACGCGTCGGTCTCCAGATAGGCAATCCTGGTCTTCAGTGCGGCAACTCGTTGCTCTCGCTTGATGACGTCCTGGCGGATTTCCTCGGCGCGCAGGCCAATCTGGTAACTGGTCAGGGACATCGACAAGAACCCCGTCGCCAACGAGCCGCCGACGAATAAAAGGAGACCGGCCGCGATCATCACCGGAGAGATGGTCCGCGGCGCCGTGCGGACAAGAAACCTGCCGAGGAACGTGAACCGACGGGGAACCGGGGAGGCCGCCACGTCAACAGTGTCCCCAGTTTCTTGTGAGCCGTCTGCCTCAGGCGTTTCGACGATTCTTTTGTGCCTGCCAGACCAAGGGTTACCTACACGACGATGGGTGCCGGTTGGTGTGGCCGAGCCGACGGGGTCGATGTTCAGTGTGTCCATGCGACTCCTGAAACGGCTTCGATCTGAGCCTGGCGCGTGACTTGACGTGTAATGACCGGGCGAACATCCCGAACCGGCAGCGACGTTGGGGTAGGTTCCACGGTTGGAACCGGGGTCCCTGCACCGGGTTTGCGAGACGGGGTCGCTGTCGGTGGCGCGGGAGGCAACGCCGCCGGGACCGTCGCGACCCAAAGGTCAAACTGGTTCGCCTCGGCTGCAACATACGCGAGATACTGGGCATCCGGCGACCAACATGGTCCGCGCACCCCCCCGTGGTAGGTCACGCGTTGCTGACCTGATCCGTCGACATTCATGACCCAGATGTCGTGAGAAGACTGAGACCGCACCGTGTAGGCAATCCTGGTGCCGTCTGGAGACAGACACGGATCGTAGGCGCCGTCTGCGTGCTCAGTCAACTGCTTCCACGGCCCGTTCGGCACGGAGGTGGACCAAACCTGTGCCTTCCCGCCCCCAGCGCGGTAACTCACAAGAACGACCGTCTTGCCATCGGGAGTGACACCTGGGCGGTCGAGGCCTCCATCATAGTCCCGGGCGATCAGGAATGGCTTCTTGTTCCGTCCATCGAGTCCGATCTCCCACACCATTAGATCATTGGTAGTCTCTTCGCCGAGAAAAAGCAGGCGTGAACCGTCGGGCCACCACGTTGGACGGAACGCCCATGAGTTCTGGTTTAGGATCCGGCTTTCGTTTCGGGTCAACTGGCGGGCATTTGCTCCATCCGCGTTCATCAACCAGATGTCGGACGAATTCACGTCAAGTTTGACCAGGGCAATCCGGGTGCCATCCGGTGACCAGGTGGGTTGCCGGCTGATCCGGTCCCCGGTCAGTTTCCGCATTGATCCCCGTTCCCAGACGGCGATATTCGCGTCGCTCACGAAGACAAGCTTGCCCGGCAGGGTTGCGGGATTGATCGTGACTGCGGGTCGGGGAGTGGCCGTGGGGGACGCAACCGCCTCGGGCGTGCCCGCGCCACCCGGTTCTCGAGTCGGCGTGGGTGGCACTAGTTCCTGAATTGCGTCGCAGGCTGATGAAGCTCCGCCAATGCCTGCCGCCAGCACCGGAACAAGCGCCCTTGCGAT
>DDYL01000212.1:0-1531 GCA_002347925.1 Chloroflexi bacterium UBA2235
TTCGTTTGAAGCCGCCCATGGGCGATGAGGCACGAGGATCGCCATAAACCGTGTCAAGCAAGTACAACGGCCTGCCTTTGACTTCGTCGTAGATCCGGCCCAGATACTCGCCGATGACACCGAGGAAGATCAGTTGGATCCCGCCGAGAAAGAGGACGCTGACCAATGTCGTTGCTTGACCAGTGAGTTCGTGTCCCAGGAAGATGCGGATGAGAATTGCCGCCAGCACTCCAACCAAGCTTAGACCGGCGACGAAAAATCCCGCATACGTAGCAAGTTGGAGCGGTAGGTACGAGAAATTGGTGATGCCGTCAATTGCAAGGCGGGCCATCTTTCGCAGCGGATACTTTGTCTCGCCTGCATGCCTGGCGGCCCGCGCGTACTGCACCGCGGTCGTGCGGTAGCCAATCCAGGCAGCCATTCCCCTGACAAATCGGTGATGCTCGCGCATCGACCGTAACGCGTCCGCCGCCCGGCGGTCCATCAGGCGGAAGTCCCCGGTATCAAGGGGAATATCGACATTTGCAATGCTTCGGATCAGTCGATAGAACGCTGACGCGGTGGTCCGCTTGAACCATGTCTCACCGACCCGGGCAGACCGCATGGCATACACCACCTGGAACCCGGACTTCCATTGGGCGTATAGGTCGGCAATTACCTCAGGCGGGTCCTGAAGGTCTGAGTCAATGACCACTACAGCGTCGCCCCGGGCATAGTCCAGACCGGCGGTAATCGCAATCTGGTGCCCAAAGTTCCGCGAGAAGATCAGCGCCCGTACCCGTGGGTCCGAATTTGAAAGTGTCTCCATGACTTCTCGGGATCCATCGGCACTCCCGTCATCGATGAGCACGAGTTCCCATCGTTCGACCAGTGCGTCCAGGACATTGCGGCATCTGGCATAGAAGATCGGAAGCGTCTCAGCTTCATTCCACACTGGAGCAACAACCGACAACTGTGGTGCCAGATTCGCCGGGATCGCGCCGCCTTGTCCGACGTCCATAGTCATGTCAGCGTACCGTACTGGTCTGACGAGTGGACCGCCCAAGTCCCGTCCTGATACGCCCGAACTTCAGACAAGGATTGCCCACGTCGAGCCGAATGCATCGCGTATTGCCCGTGGGTCGCCCAACCACGAGGTTGGGTTGTAAATCAGCAGGAGATCAGAAGGCGGCAAGTCCCGGATGTCCTGGATCGAAGCCATCCGGATCACCCTTCCCGGTTCAATTGTGAACCCGCCAAGCAACAGGACTAATGCCCAGGTTGACAAGCGTTCGCCGTCGTCGGTTGACGCGCAGAGAACCGCATGTTTCCCCCAATGGGGATGCATCGAAGACAGGAATGCCGTCGCATAGCCTCCGCCGTCCGGGGTCTCGCAGACAGTCGTGTCGGCGTCGAGACGTACTTCGCGGAGGCTTCGGAGCATCACCCCTGGGAGTTCCATGCCGAGTGCAAGTACTCCGAGCTCGTATGCGACGAGAGGCGCCTCTTGTTCGAGGTGTTGTGCTCTCACCCAGGTGATGTAGTCTCCACA
>DDYL01000212.1:1600-5467 GCA_002347925.1 Chloroflexi bacterium UBA2235
GCCGCACATCAGGGCGAAAGCAAGCCTCCGGGCGGTGCCCGGTTCCGGATGCATGCGGGCAATGAATTCCGGCGTCACCGGCGTGGTGTGACGTCGCCCGACCGAACCGACCGGTCTGGGCCATAGCCGACGTCGTTCAGGGCCTCTGCGACGTCGGTCGCGGTCGTTGCAGTCGGGTCAATCCGGATGGAAATCCACCCAGTGGAGGCGTCGATGGCAAGGTCGACAATTCCAGGGACAAGTGACAGTTCTGACGCAATCAGTGCCTCGGCGGTTGTCGCACAGCAACTGGTTCCGACCGCCGGTCGCTCCAGGAGGTCCGGGAGAAACCACGAGAGCAGGTCTGCTGCCTCTGAACCCGACGGGTCTTCAATCAAGGCTGACGCCTGTGCTTGTGCCGTGCTGACCATGCGTGAAGTGTAGGCGGTGGGAGGTGTCATCGCATGCCAGATGCGATGGGGTTCCTGCGACTATTCCGGTAAATCAGTCCTGAATGAAACGCCGTCGACCCCTGTCGACCCCGAGCACGCCTACTCCGATCCCGGCAACATTCGCGATGATGGGCATGATCCGGGTTTCCAGATCCCTTCTTGGCAGGCGGACAAGTTTGTCAACCGCAAAAAGGGGTCCGTTGTGCGCGGCGAACCCGCCGTACGAAGCCATCACTGTTTCAATCACCGGGACCATCATTGCTGGATCTGGCACCCATCTCGCTAGGCGCCCGCTGAGCGGGTGGCCATGAGGTCCGAAGAGTAGGTCATCAAATCCCAGTTGGGTGGCGGGCACGTCGACCCTCAGCGGGAGGTCGGCTTCGTGTGGACGCAGGTAGCAAGAAACGATCGCCGGACAGCCTCGGAGCATGTCTGGCGCGAGGGCCGTAGTCACTGGGAACTGTGAGGCGTCAAGGATCAATGGCCAACTCCAACCCGCTCCCATGGAAGCCAATACCTCGCCATCTCCGGGCCGCGGAACGTCGGCCTCGTACTCTCCAGTCGGGCCACCAGACCGCACGTCGAGCCTTCCGTTGACCTCGGGAAACTCACCAGGCGCTCCCGTCTGGGCCTGCAGTGCACTGGCCAGGACCGACGCACGTTGGGTCTTCGCGATCGCGATCAGCCAGATATCGGTACTTGCGGCGGTGATGAAAAGTTCGCGTGTCCGCGACATCAATGAACCGGCACGTTCGACGCCATCACCCCACCGGACGTTCGTTGGACCGCCGGCCATGTGTGAAAGGTCCGCATGGAGGGATCCGTCAATCCAGACAATGGTGTCCGATGGCACGCCACGCTCTACCGCGCGTGCCAGTGCCTTGACGGCTACCTCAGTTTCAAGGGATCGCATCAGCAGATCGCGTGCACTTGATGCAGCCGCATCATCGAACCGCGCGGGCATGGCTTCGATGTCTGCTTCCTGGATCTGCCCGATCGGATCGGGACCGAGTGCGCAAGCGAGGCCGATGACGAGATGCGCTCCAGTTGACAGCAGGACGGCGTGGCTTGTGCCATCGACACCGATCCCTGTCGACCGGTGAGCCCGTGATCCCGGCAAGTCAAACCAACGGTCCGATAGTGAGGCAGCCAGATGGGTCGCACCAGAAGCGGTCGCAACGCGAAAGATCTGTTCGCGGCGCTTCACTGCCGCCCCGATGATTGGTCCGAGGATTGTCATTGCAATCCTGGACCTCGAATATCGAACATAAATTCTAGTCTACCCCAAGCCGGCGCAAATGCGATCTAGTCAGTCAGTGATGATCACGGCAAGGGGGAGTTCCTTGCCTTTAGCTGCCGGGCGCGCGGTCACCGTCACTAGTTCGCCGAACATCATGTGTTCCCGAAGGTGACCGGGAGTCATGTCAACCGCGTCATCGACAGCAAATTGCCATTCTTGTCCCTCTGAGGTCCGGACCGCGATGACCGAGGCGTGGCCGATATCCCGTGCATCGACTCGTGTGACCGTTCCCCGGACGACGATGGGCTGGTCGTAAAGGGCGAGTGCTGCGGAAGTTGCGACCACAATGCCGGTCGTGATGAGTGCGACTGCTACCAAGCGTAAATGTCGACGCCTGGCTTGGCGCGCATTGCTGACGGCTGCATGCGCCTTTGGGGCCGAGACTTCGCGTGACATTGGATTGAGTTTAGACACCACCCTGGGCGGACCCGAGCCAAACAGACCGCGTGCGCACTCTCCCGCCCGACGGGAAGCCGGTCCCACCTATAATCGGGCCAATGCCCCAGTATCCGGGAGTGTCACCGCGTGTTGGCACTACCTCCACGACACGCCAGCTCCGATCAATTGCCAGACGCAGCGCTCCGGCGAACCCTCCTGCCTTGCCTGACCCCGCAACCGGCGATGCTCTGGCGGTGTCCGAGGCGTCACTTTGGGGCGTATGGACTGATGTCCGGCGGACTGTCCTTGACGGTGGTACCCGGGTCGTTTCGGCGCGCCTGCCACGCAGCGGTTCCGTCAGCGTTGCGGTCGGCATCGCGGTAGGGTCGCGCCACGAGCCGTCGCCGCTCAGCGGCATCAGTCATGTGCTTGAACACATGGTTTTCCGGGGTAGCGAGCGGTGGCCAACGAGTTTTGACCTGACGGCAGCGATTGAGAATGCCGGAGGCACGCTTGATGGCTACACGCATCGTGAGGCGACGGTCTACTACAGCCGGTTGCCTCGCCCCCACATGGCGCATGCCCTGGAGATCATCTTTGACATGGTGCGTCGTCCTCGGCTGAGCCCAGAGGACTTCCTGATTGAGCGCGACGTCGTCATCGAAGAGATCAAGCAGGATGCTCAGGCCAGTCCCGTCGTTGCCGAAGAGGCGCTGGACTCCCTGCTGTGGCCGGACCACCCCTTAAGCCGATCACCCGCTGGCAAGGAAGCGACCGTCGCAGCACTTGCCACGGAGGATGTGCGCCGGGTTTGGGAGTGGGCTTATGCACCCGCGCATACCGTTGTCAGCGTAGCGGGTGATGTCGATCACCAGGAAGTCTGCGACTTGGTAGCCGGCCTTGTGGAACGATGGGCCCCCGGACAGGGGTACCCGCCGGAAGTGCCGATGGCCCCCGAACCTGCCCTCCCAGGCCTGGACTCCAGGTGGGCCGAGGGCCAGACTGCATACGTGTACGCGGGCGTGCGAGGGGTACCGTCTACCCATCCGGACCGCCCGGCACTCGAATTGCTCAGTTGTGCGGTGGGCGAACTCGCATCATCCCGGCTTTGGGCTGACCTCCGTGATGCGCGTGGCCTCGCCTACGATGTTGGCTCAGAGGTGACATCGTTCGCCGACAGCGGGGCACTCCGCATGTGGGCGGGCGTGCCGCCTAAACGTCAAGCCGAGGCCGTTGAACGGATGCTTGCGCAGGCCGCTGGTGCACGGAAGGGACTGTTCCCCGAGGAATTCAGCCGCGCCAAGAACTTTGTGGTTGGAGAACTGACGATGGCCTGCGAGACATCGGAGGACATGGCGCACTGGCTACTGTGGGGTGATTTGGCACATCGTCGGCTCATCCCACCCGGGGCAGTCCGTGCGACCTATGAACAGTTGACTCCGGCAGATATCGAGCGCGCGGCTGCGCTTTGGGCACCTGAACGGGTTCAGGTTGCAATTGCAGGACCGGCGCCACGTCGCGGAGCGCGCCTTGTGAAGCTGGTTCAGGCGCCATCTGCAAGTGTGAGTGATCCAAGCGCCAGTGTTGCCCCTGTTGCGCACACTGTGCGACCCAGAAGTCGCAGGGCCTAACGAAGTGGTCCGCTCGGTTTTGGCCGACGGAACCCGTGTCGGTCGTGGGAGGCTGTTCGGGGTGGGCACGCAGGGACTCGAACCCCGGACCTCTACCATGTCAAGGTAGCGCTCTAACCAGCTGAGC
>DDYL01000199.1:0-14419 GCA_002347925.1 Chloroflexi bacterium UBA2235
AGCTCGATCAAGCAAGAGTGTCGCCAATGCAACATCTTCAATCGCGATCCCTTGTGATTCGAAAAGGGTGACCTGATCCTGACTGGTTCGTCCCGGATACGTGCCCGCCACAATAGCCCCCAACTCCACCGCCCTCGACCAATCGAAATGGCCCGATGCGTGGGCGGCGATCAAATCTCCCGCCTCACGCATGGCCCCCGCGAGGTGGTCGACGACGACGAGGTCTGCCCGGGAAACAACATCGCTGTCTAATTCGGCCACGTCTGCCCGGTTGATCCCCGCGCCGACGACATGCATGCCGGAGCGTATCCACTCCCCACGGACAACTGGCGTCCTCGCGCTTGTGATCGCAATCACAACATCAGCGCCCACGATTGCGTCTTCGGGCGTCTCACAAATCGCGATGTCAAGGTGCGGATTCCGCTGGCCCGAGACCAGCTGATATGCCTCGGCGAACGTGGCCCGCCGTTTTTCTGAACGGCTCCATACACGCGCGTGGGAGATCTGGGGCATCGCGGTGACCAAGGCGAGCAATTGGGTAACCGCTTGCCCGCCCGCTCCGATGATGGCTACCGTCGCACTGACTGGCCTTGCCAACAGCGAAGTTGCAAACCCGGTAGCCGCACCGGTCCGGAACCGTCCAAGCCAGTCAGCTTCCACGATCCCGCGCAACTCGCCAGTACTCGCGCGGTACACGAGCACGAGAAAGCGCGCACCGCCGGCAGCGGTTGAATACACCTTCAGCCCCATGGCATCGTATTCCGGCAACGCTCCCGACATCACTTGGAGCGATGTGGGACGAGCAGGATCAATGCCAGGGAATAGTCGATCCCGCGGGATATTGGCGCCCCGGCCACTTCCCAGAGACCGGAACGCCGCCTGGACCGCCTCGAGCGCAAGCGGCATGGTCACAAGCGAACGCACGTCTGCCTCAGACAGAAACCTGGTCATCTTCACTCCAATTCGTCATTGCAAACCTGTCATGTGGAGCCTGTCCATCAGGGACTCGCTCCCGCATTTGTCGTCGGCTTCACATGATCAGGTTGCTGCTGGCAGTTGCTGACACTCTGGACAGAAGTACGTTCCCCGGCCTCCGACAACTTCACGAATGATCAGCGGTACCGCGCCGTTGGGTGCCGTTCCGACTGCCAGGCACTGGACACAAGGTTCACCCGGACAACCGTGAGCCTGGAGAAAATCTCGCCCTGCGTCCACTGGGTCGACCACCTCCGAACGTCGATTTCCCATCATTAGCGCGCCTCCGACCGGTACTGCAATGGCAAGGATCCCAACGATAGCTTCGTGAAGACGCTTGGTCTCATGCAAATCCAGACTTCCCGCGAGGCGTCGCGGATGAATCCTTGCCCGGTAGAGCGATTCATCGGCGTAGATATTGCCGATCCCGGCAACGCACGTCTGATCAAGAAGTGCGACTTTGATGGGCCGACCGCGGCGAAGCGCGAGGCGGGTGCCGAGGACCTGAGGCGAAAATGCGGGGTCGATAGGATCAGGTCCGTATCCATGGCCCCCAACGAAACCATCGACATCGGCACTGTGCATGAGCCGAACCCAGCAAAACCGCCTCTGATCATTAATGAAAAGCGTGTCACCATTGGTGAAAGAGATCCAGACACGGGTTGCCGTGTCTGGCAGGACGGCACCTGCGAGAGGATATGGATGACCACCCAAAATCCGCGATCCATCGTTGCGAATATGGACCAGCTGCCCCGCAATCTTGAGGTGAAGCGCTAGCGTGGCTGGTCGATCGAGCGATACCAGCAACATCTTGCCAACTCGACCGATTGCCGTGATCGTTGCGCCTTGAACTGAAGCGTCATCCAGACCAGGCGCCGGATGCCACCGTTTCTCGTCGAGAACGTGGAGGCGCAATATTGTCGCCCCCACCAGGAACGGTTCGACGCGGCGCCGAAATCCCTCGACTTCCGGTAATTCAGGCATCTCGGGAGGAGTGTAAACCGCGTCCGGTCAAAGTCACTGGAACGTGTATTCCCTCGCGGAGCATTCGGGCAGGTGGCAAACATACCGTCCCCATCGGGAGTTCGTTACTGAGGGGGAGCGCGGTGAACCGTTGCGAACCAACCCAGACAGACCAAGTGCGGCGACCAGTTCGCCCTGCACGACGCACCAGGTGAAACATTCATGAAGCAAATCTGTGTTGTCGGGACCGGCTACGTAGGCTTGGTCACCGGTACGTGCCTTGCTGATCTCGGCAATCGCGTGATCTGCCTCGACATTGACGAAGCGAAGATTGCCCGCCTCCAGGGTGGCGAACTGACGATCTATGAACCCGGGCTGGAGGAACTGGTCGCCCGCAACGTGGCATCCGGTCGACTGAGTTTCACCACCAGTTACGCCGAGGCGGTGCCCGACGCTGACTTCTGCTTCATCGCGGTGAATACACCGTCGGGGACCGAGGGTGAAGCCGACCTTGGTCAGGTCCGGGCAGCGGCGGCCGCCCTTGCAGCCCACCTCAAGGATGGGGCGATCGTCATCAACAAGTCCACGGTGCCCATCGGAACCGCAGACCGGGTCGATCAGATCATTTCCAGACACCTACCTCCCGGTCGCGAACACGTCCACATTGGAGTAGTGTCAAACCCCGAGTTCCTTCGTGAGGGGTCGGCAGTGGCTGACTTCATGCGCCCAGACCGGGTTGTACTCGGCGCAACTCGGCGGAGCGACGCGGAGTACGTCGCGACCCTCTACATCAGTCTTCAAGCACCAATCCTCATCACTGACCCACGTACGGCAGAAATGATCAAGTACGCATCGAATGCCTTCCTGGCAACCAAGATCAGTTTCATCAATGAAGTTGCGTCAATCTGCGACAAACTCGGCGCTGATGTCCGTCAGGTTGCGGATGGAATGGGGCGCGACGCGCGCATTGGCCGCTCATTCCTCGACGCTGGCCTTGGTTGGGGTGGAAGCTGCTTTCCCAAAGACGTGAAGGCACTCGCACACATGGGTGCTGTCGCTGGTTGTCATCCGCTGCTGCTCCGGACGGTCATCGAAATCAACAAGGATCAGCGACGAAAGGTGATCCAGCGCCTTCGGGACACCCTTGGCAGCCTCGAGGGCCTCACCGTCACGCTTCTCGGCCTAGCCTTCAAGCCGAACACCGACGACATGCGCGAGGCTCCCGCCCTGGAGATTGCCCATCTTCTGCTCGGCGAGGGCGCGCGCGTACGGGCCTATGATCCGGTCGCGATGAGCCGTGGACGCGAGGTATTACCAGATTGCACCTATGCAAGTGATGCCTACGAGGCCGTCACCGGGGCTGACGCCGTTGTGCTTGTCACTGACTGGAACGAATTCAAGAACCTCGATCTTTCGAGAGTGAGGTCGCTGATGAACCGACCAGTATTCATTGACGGGCGAAATGTATACGACCCGGTAAAGGCTCGCGCGGCTGGGCTCATTTATCACGCGATTGGGCGCGGCAGCGGAGAGGCGGTCAAATAACCAGGCGACGGTCCTGACGACCTCATCTCTCCCCGGGCGTCAGGACGATCTTCCCCTCTCCCTTGGCACGGGCGGCATCGAATCCTGCCGACCAATCCTCCAGAGGCCGAACCTGAGTGACAAGAGGCAGGGTGTCCACTTGGCCGCGCCCCATCAAATCGATGGCAGTAATCCACGATGACGGCGTGCTTGAAAACGTGCCCCGAAGGGTGATTTCCTTCAAGACCAGGACGTCAACCGAAACAGGGGCCGGGCGCCCGTAGAGACCGATCTGCAGCACTGTCCCTCGACGGTTGACAAGCGCGAGGCACCCATCAAGGGAAGACGGCGCACCCGCCGCCTCGATAGCAACATCGACCCCGAGTCCGCCAGTGCGTTCGCGGATGACGTCAGTGACATTTTCGCGAGTCACGTCAATCAGGTCCTCAAACCCAAGTTGGCGGGCAAGGGCGAACCGGGAGGCGTCGGCTCCGGTACCCAGAATGATCACCACGCTTCCGGCTGCCCTGGCAACTTGCGCACACAGCAACCCGATTGGGCCGGGGCCAGAAACCACTGTGAACGGAGGGTGCCATCCCTCCTTGCTCATTCCGATCACTTCCATGATGCCGTGGACGCAACACGCCAGCGGTTCGGTGAGGGCACCCGCTTCGATGGTCACAGTCGGAGGGAGAAGGAGGATGTTGGCGACCGGAACCTTGACGTACCCAGCAAAGCCACCATCAACGTGACCTCCAAGCCAGCGACGCTGTGGGCACAGGTTCAAGAGCCCAGAGGCGCAGAACGAACATGACCCGCAGGTAGAAATCGTTGTCTGGGCGGTCACACGGTCGCCCGGTGAAAGGCCGGTAACCCCAGCGCCAATGGCCACAATCGTCCCGGCAGTCTCGTGACCGATTGTGACCGGAGGTACCACGACATACTCATCATCCTGAATATGAAGGTCGGTACCGCAAATTCCCGTAGCGCCAACCCTGAAGACCACCTCACCTGGACCGGGTGTCGGGTCTGCGACATCCCTCAGTTCGAGGTTTCCGGGACCAGTTTGTGTCTTGACCAGAGCCTTCATCGCTGCCATCTCCCGTTGCGCCCGACGGTTGCGAGTTCACCGGCAATGGTAGACGACCCACGTGGCAGCCATGTTCAGGCGTTTAGAACCCTGTTCACCGCCGCAATCAGGGTGGAGGGACTAAAAGGCTTTGAGAGGTACATGTTCGCCCCGCTTTTCATTCCCTCTTCAACTTCGTGAGGAAGTGTCCTGGCAGAAAGCATGATTATCGGAGTTGGAGCAAGGTGGGGTACAGAGCGGATGGTCCGGGTCAGTTCGATCCCGGTCATGCCCGGCATTACCACGTCAACCACTGCTGCATCGGGACGCAGCTCTTCCATGAGCGCCATGGCGCTCATCCCATCGTCGGCCTCAACAATTTCATGACCAACCCTACGCAGGAAAATCCCGATGATCCGTCTGATGTCGGGCTCATCGTCGGCAACAAGAACTCGCGCCATTTCCGAAATTCCTATCAGGCAGCACTCTCTTGAGGGCAACGGATGCGCCCAAATCTCGAGTCATGCAGACTAGCAGTGTGTCAGCCTCTGGAGCCTAACAGTGAGCGTGAAGCGAGTGATGACAAATAGGATGTGAGGTAACGGCGATGTTACGCGAGCGTTCTTGACAACTCCCTTCGAGACTCAGGCCGAGAAGTCGACAATTGTCACGCCACCAACAGCTTCACGAACGGCCCGGAGACCCTGCGCCGCCTTCTGGTGGCGTGGATCCGGAAGATACGCGTCCCGGGATGCCTCGTCCGCGAATTCCATGATGAACCCATGAGTGTAGGCCTTGCCCGCCGCTTCCGGGCTGTCATTCCGTCCCCAGACAAACGAGAGGAGCCCCGGGATCTCCCCGACCAGAGCGCCGAGGTCAGCCATCGCTGAAGAGACTTCACTTTCGGCGACTTCCGTCCGCACTTTCACCAGAACGATATGCCTTACTGTCATGGGTCGCGAGTATACTCGCGCCTGCCTCGAACACCATGCAACGGGAGTAGGATCAACGTGACCTCGCGAATTCGTGTCGGCATAACCGGCGTTAGTGGCTACGGCGGCCGTGAACTCTTGCGTCTTTGCGTCGGTCACCCAACGTTCGAGGTCACATACGTCGGGGGCGAATCCACCGCAGGTCAACGCGTGGACGGTCTTGATCCCGCCTTACTAGGAAGGAAAGAAGGCGCCCTGATAGTTCAGGCGTTTGACCCCGGCCAACTTGGAGACATTGATCTCCTCTTCGCCTCGCTTCCGACTGGAGGTTCCCGAGAGCCCCTTGCAAGGGTGGCCTCACACATTCGGATCGTTGACGTAGGGGGCGACCACAGGTTTGTCGACGGTTGGGACTACGGCTTGACTGAGCTTCCCGGGGCTCGGGCGGCAATCGTTGGCTCAAGCCGCGTTGCAAACCCGGGATGCTACCCGGCAGCGTCACTCCTAGCGCTAGCGCCATTGGTCGCATCCGGCCTCATTGAACCGACGGGAATTGTGGTTGACGCCAAGAGTGGGGTGAGCGGTGCAGGACGCGGTGGCCGGAGCGAGTTTGGCTTTGCGGAAACGAATGAGGACGTGATGCCGTATGGCCTTGAGAAGCACGTCCATGTGCCAGAAATGTGCGAGGCACTTACCCGGGTCCAGAGTGGGCCGGTAACCGTGCCATCCCAGTCGACCGCCGCGCGCGTGACCATCGCGTTCACTCCCCACCTCATTCCGATGACACGTGGAATTGTGTCCACAACGTATGGTCGGCCAGTCGGAACCCCGTCAATTGACGCGATTTTCTCCGCCGCCGACGCGATGTACGCGAACGAACCCTTCGTCAAGGTCGTTCGCCCCATGAACGGTCGTGGCCCGCATAGCACGTGGACGACGGGATCAAACCTCTGTTTTGTGACCTATTCCGTCAACCAGGTGACCGGGCATATCGTGGCAATCGGCGTCATCGACAATCTCGGCAAGGGTGCGGCCGGTCAAGCCATCCAGAACGCAAATCTGATGACTGGACAGGCCGAGACGGCCGGGCTCATGGGATTGCCCCTGTCGCCGTAACTGCGGGGCGGTTGGGTGCACGCCTGCTACCGGCCACATCGTGCAGGCATTGTGACCGCTACAGGTCCTTCTGATTGACCCGCCAGATTGCAAAGCCGAGGCAGGCGAGCGCGTACACAAGTGCGTACGCTGCTATCCACGGACTGGGAGCACTGATCACGTCGAACGGTCCCATCGGGGCGTTGAACCCGAGTGCCGGAAGTGGGTTCGGAGGCTGCGCTTGACTTGCCGCAAGTTGCCATGCAACGTCACTCGGCAAGATCAGGCTGGCGGCGATCCCAGTCGTCTTCAATATTTCACTATCCAGAAGCGTGCCGATCCGTTCCCCAAACCCGGCGACCCCTGCGATACCATGCAGGATCACCGGCACAATCCCGGCAGTTATCGTCGGAAGAACACTGCTTGTGGCAATCGTGAGGGAGTGAAGGACAACAACCTGAATTGACAGCGCCCCAACTACCAAGATGGGGTTCCCAGGCGCATACCCAGTCAGGTACCAGACCGAGGCACACGCGAGGGTCCCTGATCCTCCGACGTAAGCGACCAGAAGCGCGCAACCTCCAAGCCACTTGCCAGTCACGATTTCCCAGCGGCCTATTGGGCGCGATGCGAGCAATTGCAGGGTCCCCGTCTCAACTTCCCGTGCGATAGACGGTGCTCCGAGGAAGATTGCGAGTAGCGCACCGATCCCGGCGACCCCGTAAAGCCCGGCACTCAATACTTGTCCCCAGATAATCGACGCAAAGTCAATGTTCGATTGACTGGCAAGTGCCATGAGCGGCGATGGGCGGGCCCGGCCGAACTGGCTCGCNNCCGCCGCTAAAACCCCCCAGGAAAAGAAGCCAAGGAAGATTGCCGTCAACACAATGCCCGCAAGGAGTGCGCGGGCACGCCTCGTCTCATCCCAAGTAAGGGCCGCGATGCGCAAGACGTTCACTGGCGCCCGCGTACTGCCGGGATGGCGTCACCGTCTGTCGTCGTCACACTTTCGACGAAAACGTCCTCAAGGGTTCGGCGTCGAGGAATCATCGCTAGGAGGCGCACACCTCCCGCTAGCAAGACATCCGCAATATGAGTTGCCTCATATTCGTCGCTGACCGAAATGGTGAATGTCTGGACTTCGCTTGACCCAGTACCTTCACCAAGACGAACTGCCGTCCAACGGGCCTCAAGTGCACTTAGGGTCTGAGTTGTAAGTCCGGCGCATCGAACCTCAACTTCGACGTGTCCCCGTGTGACGTCATCCATCGACCCTGCACGAACGATCCGTCCCCGGTCCATGATCGCGACGTGATCACACACGGTCTCAACTTCACTCAACAGGTGGGAGTTCAGCAGTACCGTCACACCGTCGGATCTCAAACGGACAATGAGGTCTCTAACATCTCGCCGACCAATCGGATCGAGGGCTGAGGTCGGCTCGTCCAGAACCACGAGTTGTGGACGACCAACCAATGCTTGCGCGATTCCAATCCGTTGCAACATCCCCTTCGAAAATGTCCGCAATTGGTCACGTTCACGGTGTTCCAGACCAACTTCTCGGAGCACCCGAGTCACCTCTGATTGCCGATCAAATGTCTTGACCCCGGCAAGTTCAGCATGAAACCGCAGAAATTCGTGGGCGCGCATCCATTCAGGGAAACGAAACTGCTCAGGGACATACCCAAGGCCGAGCCGTGCGTCCGCCCGACTAGGGATCCGACCGAACACCTTCGCCATCCCGGAACTCGGGCGAACCAGCCCGACGAGCATCTTTACAGTGGTTGACTTTCCCGCACCATTTGGACCAAGGAGTCCAAATACCGTCCCGGAAGCGACCGAGAACGACACCGACGAAGCAGCCTGCTTCCGTCCATATGACTTCGACAGGGCCTCAGTCTCGATCGCAAGGGTCACCACAGAAAACGTTTCCAATCGAGAAGGCTAGAGAATCAAAAGGCAAGATCAATCGACACCGACCTCTGCGGCTGCCGTTCGAACAATCCAGAGTTCATGAATCCGCTGTGGTACCCGGATGGTTACCACGCGAGTGGCGCAAACCCATCACTACTTTGCCGGAACCAATGTCCTCGCAACTTGGAGTGTCGCCCCCTCGCCAAGGTTACTTGCCACTCCGTGAACGATTCCGTCTCGCACCCACACAACCGTGACGAGCGAGCTCCCGGACCGTGTTGCGAGGATTGCCGCGACGCCGTCAACTGGCACCTCGCGGATGACTTCTCCACGTCCAGTTGGAGCTAGGACTGGGAGCGTCGTCTTCCAATCACTGATCCCACTGATCGCCTTCACGAATTCTGGAGGGACCAGGCCAGACCCGATCACTGCATCCTTGAGCGCATCAACGTTGACTCCCGCAGGAAGGTCCAGTTGAGGTGCCTGAAACTGTCCCACTATAAGGAACGGACCCTTCCCCAAATCTGGGTCTCCTGCAACCGTCCGCTGTGAAGCCTGACGCGTATCCGTCGGCACCGGAACATCGCCCCAGATGATCCCCGCACCAGTTGGAGCCTGCCCCTTGAAGGTCATTCCATCAAGTTCCTGTATCCGTGCAGGCAGTGCGCCATCCTTTGATCCGGCATCGCGCGCGATCGCAATCAGCTTCACTGCATCGACCGTGATTTCGACCGGTGATCCCAAAACGACAACTGCACGTTGCTGCGACGATGCAACATCACGTGGCAATGACGAGGGTGCCCGAAGCTTCAGGCCACTCCGGCTTGACGCATCCGCGACCGATGTGAGGGTGATCGAGGGGTCGCTCGGGCCCCGGTAGCGCAACGCGTCTCGAAGCCGGGCCTCATTAAGGCCCAGTCTTTCAAACTGTGAACGGACCGTGGCTGGGTCAATCGTGACTGCCTGAATCCGTTGAACCCGGAACGACTGGATTGTCCCCTCAGCGAATGAACCGATAGCCGGACTGGCGACAAGCAGTCCCACTGCCATCGCCGCAGCTGCACCGGCAGACCACGCGGTTCGCGCCGTAACCGTCCGAGCAAGGTGACCAAGTTGGGCAACGATGCCGAACGGTGTCCGTGCAGTGAGAGCGGCTACTGGTGGTCTGGCGATCGTATCGACACTGAGCGAAACCGGTGGGTGGAATGCGAGTTGCATCCTCCGACCGACCATGGTGGCGTTCGTCCTGATCACATCGATCCGTCTCTGACAGGCTTGGCACTCCTGGATATGAGCATTCGCTCCGCTCGACCAATCGTCACTCGCCTCACCATCGAGAAGCGACCGAAGCACGCCATCATCAGGCCCGATCGGACACGCCGGCGCCTCATAGTTGTGATTGCGGTTCATAGTTCAAGTCCTTCCTATTTCGCTGATTTGGTGGGCGTACCCGGAAAAGGTCTGGCGTGCTTCACATGCCACCACGTCGCGCCTCGTATGACAATCGGAAAGCCCGCTCTGCGCGGGCGAGTAAAGTGCCGACGGAACCTGGAGAAATCTGCATCGCCGAAGCAATATCTAGGTAGCTGAACCCTTCGGCACGCAACCCGAGGATCTCACGCGACCGCTCCGGAAGTTCAAGCAGGGTCTGCCGTACAAGCTCGCGCTCGGCAATCAGGTTTGCAGAGGCCGCTTCGCTGGACGGCTCATTCGACGCATGTCTTTCACGGAATTCGCGAGCCTCACGCTCGTAGCGACGCCTGTTTGCCCGCAACTCGTTGTACGCACGGTTGATCGCGACGCGTACTAGCCACGGTCGAAGCGGTGTCTCGGCAGACGGCGGACGCCGGAGAAGCTGGACGAAAGTGTCCTGTGCGATGTCTCTCGCGACATCCACATCGCCAACCAACCTCGCAACCACCGAAGAGACCTCCGCCCAATGGCACTCGAATGCTGATTCAAAGCCCATCGGCGTTCCAGCAGGCGAACTGACCGACCCATCGCGTAGCCGTTCAGAAACCATTGAGCTGACGCCAAATCCGTAAACCGGGTCCACTACAGACTTCAGCGCTTGAGTCGGACCACGATCGTCCTGGGGGACATCGCCGAAGGACGGTCCGGCCGGGTTGATCCCTATCGCGGATTTCGTGACCATCTCGATGAGTAGACACCGCCGACCGCCAATTTGTGACACTCATGACTGCCTTCTCCCGGTCTCGATCAATCAGCAGTTTGCCGATCGGTAATGGCATTCACTCACGCGACGACAAACTGGTCAGGGCGGTAGAAGCACCGGGGCACCTGCCGGGTATCCTGCAAACCATGAGTTCGTCCGACACCGAATTGTCTTCGCGCCTCGGGCCAATTGTCACTTCCATATGGAAGCGAGACCCGACTATTTTCGGAGCTATCCCAACCCTTGAGCCGCTGATCGCAAACAGGTATGGGTGGCTGGACGTCGCGACACGTATGCGGACGCAGGTTGCCTCGCTACACAAGTTTGCCTCCTCGGTGCGGTCATCGGGTCGGAAGAAGGCGCTTCTTCTCGGGATGGGCGGTTCATCCCTTGCCGCCGACGTAATGCGCCACACCCTTCCGGGCGGACGGGATGCGGTCGAGGTAACCGTCCTGGACTCCACCCACCCTGAAGCCGTTAAGGCCTTGCTCGCCTCACATGAACCTTCCGCATCCGTGTATCTGGTCTCATCAAAGTCGGGTACGACGACCGAGCCTCTTTGCTTCCAAGAGACTTTCTGGACGCACGCTGTGAAACAGCTGGGCGGGGCGCAAGCGGGAGATTCGTTCGTCGCGATCACAGATAGTGGTTCGAAACTCGCGGTCGAAGCGGCCAACCGTGGGTACCGCCGGGCATTCATCAATCCCGAAGACATCGGCGGTCGCTACTCGGCGCTTTCCTTCTTCGGACTGGTGCCGGCGTCGCTCATGGGTGCAGACCTCGAAGCATTGCTTGCGTCGGCAGGCGACGCAATGGCGAAATGCCAGACGACAACCCCGATTCACCAAAATCCGGGTGCCCAACTCGGGTTGGCATTAGCCGAGCACGCCCGCGCCGGCAGGAATAAGCTCACCCTTCTATGCCCACCACCGTTCGAAAGGTTCGGGGTCTGGGTAGAGCAACTCATCGCCGAGAGCCTTGGAAAGTACGGCGGGGGCATCCTTCCTGTCGAAGGCGAACAAATTACCGACGGAACACGTTTTGGGAACGACCGGTTCTACGTTGCCATCGAGCCCGTAACCGGGAACGTCGACCAACTGCGCCGTCAGTCTCACGCGGCCCACGCTGACGATCTCGAGGCGGCCGGGCTTCCAGTGTTCCGGATGCCGGTTAGCAGGCCCGAGGATCTGGGCGGCCTGTTCTTCATCTGGGAATTCGCCACCACGGTGGCTGGGGCACTCCTCGGCATCGAACCGTTTGACCAGCCCAACGTCGAACTCAGCAAGGTCCTCACACGAAAGGTGCTTGAGAGCTACGTACGGACGGGAATTCTTGAGGAGCCACCGGCAGTCCTTGCTGCAAACGCGGCTGACGCGCTCCGTCCCCGACTCGCTGGCCCCCTCCGACCAGACTATGTCGCCATTCAGGCGTACTTGAACCCAAGCTCGGCAATAGAGACTGCGCTCAAACGACTGCGTCTTGCAGTTGCTGCCAAGGCCTGGCCCGCTCCGGTGACGATTGGCTACGGCCCCAGGTTCCTGCACTCGACTGGGCAACTTCACAAGGGTGGCATCGCCGGCCTATCCATCCAACTTCTCGATCAGTCTGGCCACGACGTAGATATTCCGGGCGTTCCATACGGGTTCAGCACGTTGATCTCTGCACAATCCATCGGGGACTTCCAGGCGCTGTCGGATGCCGATCGCCAAGTCGTGCGCGTCGCCCTCGGAACCGACCCAGCCGACGCAATCGATTCGTTGGCAGCTGCCCTTTGACCCAGACCTTTATGCGCGAGGCAACTCGGCTTAACCAATTGCGAGCCTGAGACTGCCCCATCTCACCATACATTGAACCTACGTTTCCTATTTTCAAGCGTCAAGGTAAGGAATCAGTCAAATGGAAATCGGATTCATCGGGCTCGGACGCATGGGTTCAAACATGGTCCGACGTTTAGCGCGCGATGGCCATACCGCCGTAGTGTTCGATTCGAGCCCTGGGACCGGAGCCTCGTTGGCTGCCGAACTGCCCAACTCCGTCCGTTCGGTGGGCTCGATCGCCGAAGTTGCAAGCGAGCTCGTAGCCCCGAGGACGCTTTGGATGATGGTGCCCCAAGGCGATTCAGTCGACGACGCAATCGGTCAGGCGCTAGAGGCTTGCGAACCGGGAGACATTCTCGTCGACGGGGGCAACTCGTACTTCAAGCACAGTGTCGTCCGTGCGGCGCATGTGGAAGCATCGGGACTCAGGTACGTTGATTGCGGGACGAGCGGTGGCGTCTGGGGGCTTGAGCGCGGGTACTGCCTGATGATCGGCACCGACCCTGACACGTTCGCACACGTTGAGCCCGTGTTCCGCACCCTGGCTCCGCCCGACGGGTACCTCCACGTTGGCCCAGCGGGCGCGGGCCACTTCGTGAAAATGATCCACAACGGCATTGAGTACGCACTGATGCAAAGCTACGCCGAAGGATTTGAGCTCCTGCGCGAAGCCGGGAAATTCGGGTACGAATTCGATTTGGGGGGCCTGGCTGACTTGTGGCAACAGGGAAGCGTGATCCGCTCGTGGCTTCTAGAGCTTTCTGGACGCGCATTTCATCGGGATCCGGCCCTGGATGGCATTCGGGGATACGTTGAAGATACCGGTGAGGGCCGCTGGACCGTAATGACCGCCATCGAGGAGGATGTTCCTGCCCTCGCAATTACCCACGCACTGATGACCCGCTTCAGGTCCAGGCAGGACGATTCGTTTGGGGCAAAGGTTCTGGCTGCACTTCGCCACGAATTCGGAGGACACGGGATCAAGACCGCCGGGACAGACGTGGCAGAGAAGCACTGAAGCGTTCCGAACGACAGTTCAGCAGCCTTGCAATTCACGATGGACCGGATTTTCGCTTCGCCGTTGAAACCTGTCAACGCGGGATCAGTGGTCCCAGATAGGCAAGCAAAGTCCCACACGCAAAAACGGGCGCCATCGGGATTGTGACCGGAAGCCCCGGCAGCACTCCGTTAGCCCTGCGATAGCTTCCAATGACAATTGTCACTGCGGAACTCACCGCGAGCGAATAGACCGCGATGCTGAAGGGTTCCAGCGGACCCGTCACCGCCCCGATAGCCGCAAAGAGTTTGACGTCGCCCCCTCCAAGCCACCGATGGCGATAAAAGAGCGACGCGATTGCAAGCGCGACAACGGTTCCCAACGCGGACCCGTAGAGCCCGGTCAACCCGTCATGATCCGCATTCACGCAGATTCCAACTGTGAAAAGCGTTCCTGTCAAGTAGTTCGGAATTGATCGCCGTTCAATGTCAATCACCGACGCTGCGGCCAGACCAATTGCCAAGGCGATCACGCGGTAATTGCCGAAGTCAGGTCCAAACAACGCTTCCATGGTGGAACCTCTCAGTTCAAGGTCGCTAGGGCAGCAATCGTGCGCGGGATGGCAGTTGCGATTGCATTATTGACACACTCCAGAAAATGCTTAGGAACGTGGCAATAGCCGACGGAACCGGGAATTTCGGGGCATCGGAACGACAGCATTGGTGACCCCTAGGTGGTAACGTGTCACTAGGCATGGAGCGGGACGTATGCAAGCTTGCCCAACCATGCCACGGTCACTTTCGGGCACAGATTTTCACCACAGAACCTCGATGCGTGATCTTGGTCCACCGCGTTTGCTGATCCGTTTCCGATAACCGGAGAGATGCCAGACATGCCACGGGTGAGGCAGACTGAGGGCTTCAAGCAGGGCGTTCACCGCATGGGCCGGGGACGTTC
>DDYL01000199.1:14488-21516 GCA_002347925.1 Chloroflexi bacterium UBA2235
TCTTTCGGTTCAGCGTTGAATGTGGCTACCGGAGGCCTCCTCGGCGACAGCACACCTAGCCCCTCGGCGAGTCCAGCGATCGTGACTTGGGCCCCAGGTCCACGATTGATTGCTGGAGTATCTGATCAGTTCTATGCCGTCCCTCAGGCGTCGGGGTCTCATCGCGTTCGCGTCCGAACGGTAATACCCCCGGATGGTTCCGACCGTACTTCGTGGCTCGAACGATTGACGGCGGCCGGTCAGCTACCGGATGTAGTAAGCGGAGTGTCGTCACCTGACCTGCATCGAATGCGGATAGGGACCCGAATAACCGACCTTGTCCGTAGGGATCAGCTTCAGGTTGACCAGTTCGACGCGGCGGCGTTCCGGGCTGCCGAAGCTGGCGGTGATATCTGGGCACTTCCATATGCGTGGGACGGGCAGGAAATTGGGATAGCGTTGGACAGGTCGAGATTTCCATGGGCAGGTCTCGGAAGCCCTGGAGGGGTCTCCGCGAACGGCCCAATCTCGGATGTCTCGCGTCAGATGAACGGGTGGTCCTGGGCGCAGTTCGGTGAAGCGATGGAGGCTGCGGGCTCACTCGTTCTCAAATCTGGAGCAACTCCTATCGAGCGGTTCGGGACCATACGTTCCCTGCCCGCGATGTGGGGAGCGAGTTGGGCAAGCGCCGACGGCAGGACAGCGCTAGACAGACCCGAACTCTTGGTGGAGGCGTTTGGCAAGTACGACGAACTCCGGACGCGCGTTGGGCAACGGCCGAGAAATGGCCCTGACGCGGAGCAGTCAGGTCCCGGCCAAGCAGTTCCGACACCGCCAACTCAGGCGCGCACCGGAAGCAAAGGCGCGCCAACGCCTTCACCGGTTCTGACACCGGTCCCACTTCGAGGACCATCGTCGGTTGGACTTGGGATTGGCGGTCCAAGCCTTCTGCGCGTGGGTCGAGCGGCTGCGTCAAGTATCGATCTGGACCATGTCTCAGTTCTCCAGTCAGCCCTGCTAATGCCGTTGCCGCGAGGCACCGTGACCACCGCAGATGTTGAGGTCTTCCTCGTCACGGTATCGCCCAATGCCTCGTACCGAGAACAAGCATGGACGCTGGTCAAATGGCTGACCGAAGCTGGCCGCCTGGCCGCAGCAGAGCGTCTTGTGCCAACTTGGCGCAGTGCTCAAAGCGACGCAATTCGCACCTTGAGCCAAGTAGTAGTTGGAGCAGGAACTGGCGCTACACCGGATCGAATTCAGGCGGTCTTTGAGCAGCCCCCAATCCTGGTTTCCCTTCCTCGAGAATCAGACGCGCGCGACGCGGGCAAGCCCCTGCCAGCGGCACCGACAGCCACCCTCGCCCCGGGGCAGTGGGAATACCTGATCACCCAGGCAATCCGCCGAGCCCCACCACGCGACCCCCTCCTTGACGGACCCGCCGGACGTCAAGCAAAGCTGGTCATCGCAAATGGGCTTCAGGCGTGGGAAGCGGGCGCAGCAACTCCGTCTGAAGCGATCGCTGCGTTGGTCCCGGAATTGCAGAACTTGATCAACACTACTCCGTCAGTCCTGCCAGAGTAGGTGAGCACATCGGCACGCGTGGCGCCTGAATCAGCCAGGGCGCGTTGCGTTCACCGTTCATGAACGCGTTCCCGAGGTCTATATACTCCGCAGGTCATGAACCTAGAACTTTCGCGTCGACGATCAAGTCCGGGCCTTACAGTTTCTTCCCCGGACACACCTGTGATCAGCCATCAGTTGGCGAACGGCCTCCGCATTCGCGTGGCACCAATGCTCCACACTCGGTCGGCAACTCTGGCCCTCTGCTTCGGGACCGGATCGCGGTACGAGGCAGCTGAAGAACAAGGTATCGCACATCTTGTTGAGCATATGCTGTTCAAGGGCAGTGCCCGCTACCCAACGGCCCAGTCAATATCGGAAGCAATTGAAGGGGTGGGTGGCGTGCTCAATGCCTCCACCGACAAGGAGTTGACGGTCTACTGGTCAAAGGTCGCCAGCCGTCACACCGATCTTGCATTCGATCTCTTGTCAGACATGGTTCGTTCACCTCGACTGGACGATGAAGAACTTGACAAGGAAAAACGAGTTGTCCTCGAGGAACTTGGACTAGCCCAGGATGCACCCGGCGAGTGGGTCCACCAACTGCTTTCAGAGACTTTGTGGCCCGACCAACCTCTCGGTCGTGAGATTGCCGGAACCCCCGAAACGGTAAACAGCCAGACTCCGGGGTCAATTGCCAGGTACATCCGCAGGACGCATGGTCTTGCGAATGCGGTCTTGACCGTTGCGGGAAACGCTGACCCGGACCACGTCATCAAACTGGCCGAACACCGGCTCGGCGACGTGGGTGAACCTGCTCCTGCTTGGGTATCCGCGACAAGCGCACCTGAAAGTGCACAGGTCTCAATTCAAGTGCGTCCCACCGAACAGGCGTATCTCGCGGTTGGGGGCTATGCCCTGCCACGGAACGACCCGGACAGGTTTGCGCTGCGGCTTGCCAACGCCATCCTTGGTGACGGCATGAGTAGCCGCTTGTTCCTTGAAGTCCGTGAGCACCTTGGGCTGGCATATGACGTGTCGTCATATGTCGTAGGTTTCCACGACGCCGGTGCGCTCGTGGTTGCGGCCGGTGTGGATCCTGACCAGTCCCACGAAGCCCTTGATGCAATCCTGCGGGAAATCGACCGGCTGAGGCAGGGCCCAGTCCCAGAGACGGAATTGCGGAAGGTCAAGGAGTACATCAAGGGCCGGACTTGGCTCGGGCTCGAAGACAGCTACAGCGTCGCAAATTGGTACGGCGCCCAAGCCCTCCTCAGTCGCGAGGAGCTCAGTCCGGATGATGCTCTCGAACGCCTGGAAGCGGTGACAGCCGACGACGTATTGCGCGTCACGCAGCGAATCTTCTCGGGACCGTGGCTCAACCTGGCCTACATTGGCCCAGACCCGGATGCGGACAGGTTTAGGGAACGGTTGACGGCTCGGTAGATCGCAAAGTTCACACTGCGTTCCCGATGGATTTCTATTGAGTGCGAGCGATCATCTTCCTGATACATACGGTATTGACAACATCTTGCTAGGGGACTACCGTATCCACAAGGTGCAACATGGTTTGGGGTTTGTCGGAGCGCAGTGCTGCGCAATTGAACATAACCAGACCAAGTGCCCACAAAGGTGAGATATGGGACTTCAAGCGCACGATCAATCGGCAGGTACCGGGAAGACTTCACGGCGCAGTTTTGTTGGTGGTTCTCTGAGCGCGGGCATTGGAATGTCGGCTTCGATCGTGGCAACGGCGTGCGGCGTTGGTAGTGACGCCAGTGGCGGCGGGTCGGCAGCAGCTCCGCTGAAGGATCGAAAGGCAGTTTCGTTGGAATGGTGGGGGGATGCACCTCCTGCGACTGGCACGAACCAACGAATGGACCAGATCAAGGCTTGGAACGACAAGTACCCCAACCTGCAAGTCAAGTACGGTGCAAATGCAGCAACCGGACAAGGTGTCGAAGCCCTCGAAAAGTTTGTTGCCGCGATCGCTTCTGGGACCGCGCCAAACGGTCTTGACTTTGACCGTTTCCAGGTTGCGACGTACGCGAACAGGAAGACGTTCGCGGCGCTTGATGACTTCATCAAACGCGACAAGTTCGACATGAAGAAGTTCGTTCCGGCCACTGTTGACGAGGCGATGGGTCTGGACAAGAAGACCTACGGGATTCCTCGAAGCACTGACTGCCGCTTGCTTTTCTGGAACAAGGATCTTTTTCGGGAAGCAGGTCTCGACCCGGAGAAGGCGCCTGCTACATGGGACGACCTTCGTCAGGCTGCAATCCGCCTGACCAAGAAGAACCCTGCCGGATTTGACCGGATAGGCTTCCACACCGAAGAGGGCCAAGCGCATTTCCACATCTTTGGATGGCAAGCCGGCGGGTCATTCCAGTCGGCAGATGGCAAGAAGGCGACCCTGACCCTAGGCCCGAACCAGGAGGGACTCGAGTTCATGACGAACTTGATGAAGGACATCGGGCCATGGGACTCTTTGAAGGCATACCGGGACAGTTGGGGGAAGGATGCGCAACAGGCGTTCCTCGTCGGCCAACTTGGCATGGTCTATCAGACCAACAACTACATTTCGACGGTTGCCCGGTTCCGGCCCGACATGAAGTTTGGAGCTGCTCCGCCTCCTGTAAAGAAGGCGGGTGACAAGCAGATGACTTGGTCCGGTGGGTTCAGTTTTGTTGTGACGCGTGACGCCAAGGACCAGGACGTGACGTGGGAACTTGTCAAATTTCTCTCAAGCGAGGAAGGGTTTGCCGCCGGGTTTGCCGGTGATGAGGGCCGCGCCAAGGGATCAGGTGGGGTCTTTGTGCCCCCAATGACTGGTCAACCTGAACTCGATAAGAAGATGTTCGCGAAGTACAAAACAAACATCGTCGATGTGGACAAGGTTCCTGACACTGCGGTGAGCCTTATGCAGTTCACCCGATTTCGTGAACTTTCAATTGCCGCCCAGTACCTTTGGGACGGAATCAAGAAGTCACAAGTCGAGGCCATATCACTTGCGAAATCGTCAACTCAGACGCTTGGCGAAAACAACACGGTTGTCCAGAAGGCTCTTGACGACGCCTGGGCGACCGCCAAATAGCATCAGGTTCGCGAGCCACAAGAAAGGGGCGGAACCGCTCGGTCCCGCCCCTTTCCGTTTCTGTCGACGTCGCCATGGCGGCATCTAGAACTGGACCGCGACCCCGGTCTCACTTGACGTGTACACGGCATCAACAATCTTGCTGACCATGAGTGCCTGCTCAGGAAGCACGAGAGGAGACGTGCCCTCCCTGATTGCCTCGATCCAGCCGATCATCTGGTGAACATGGTTCGGCTCCCGCGAAGCGTCCTGGCCTTCGGTGGCTTTCTCCGGAACCACGACGTCAACAATCGTGCCGTGCTTCTCCTGAAAGATGGTGAGCGGATCAAGCTGGGCCCCACCATCGGTCCCACAGATCAATGTCTCGGTGGAGCTCTTCGGAAGGTTCAGTACCCACGACACCTCAAGTTGCAGGGCCGCTCCATTCGCAAACCGGATCATTGCGAACGCCGAATCCTCGACGTCATACTTCGCCGGATCCCATTTTCCCCAAGGATTGAAAACGTTTGGACGGTTGCCGAATTTCGTGAAGCTGACGCCGTAAACGCTCGTCACCGGTGGGTGGCCCATCAGCCACATCGACAAGTCGAGGGCATGGACACCGATGTCAATCATCGGACCGCCGCCGTTCAGCGCCTTGCTCGTGAAAACTCCCCAGGCGGGAACGCCACGACGACGAAGGTACGCAGCTTTGGCGTAATACACATCTCCGAGTTCCCCCGCGTCAATGAACCGCTTCAGTGTCTGGGCGTTTCGACCAAACCGGCTCTGGAACCCAACCGAGAACAGGTTGTGATGCTTGCCCCGGACACGATGCCAGACTTCAACCATCTGTTGGGCCTGCACCGAGTCGAGTGCCATCGGCTTTTCGCACATGACATGCAAACCAGCCTCGAGGGCACCAATCGTTGGTTCGATATGGGCGAACGGCGGGGTGCAGATGCTCACCGCGTCGAGGTCGGCGGTCTTGATCATCTCTTCCCAACTGGTGAAGTGATGCTTGAACCCGTACTTTTCCGCAACACCCTTTGCCCGTGACTCAATCACATCACATGTGGCGTGCAGTTCAACGTTTTCAGCCTTGAGGTACCCCTGAATGTGTGAGTTGGCAATCCCCCCGGTTCCAATCACGCCAACCCGTAACGGTCGATCAATTCGTGCCATCTTGTTCACCTTCTCTGGGTCATAACCCGGAATCCAGTCCCAAAGATACCTGCGCATCGCGTGCGCCCGCCGGGTGCATGGCCATCCGCGTCGAAGCCAGATGAGCCACAACGACTTGCCTGGCAACAGCAGCAATGGCGACAAGATGCGCAGCCACTGACCATGGCTCAGTAATCAGGCTCTCGAAACCGTGGTTGAGGTACGACGGGCCAATTGAAAGGGCTGCGAAATACTGGCACAACGCAACCAAGACACCCACTCGCGAGCCGGCAAGCGCAAGACCGCCACCAGCTAGCACGCACAAGGGCGGAATGATCGGGAGATGCCACCGTTCCCACCAGATCGGGAGCGACGCAGACAATAAAATGAATGTCACTACAAACCATCCGAGCGAGACCGCAACAAGGGCTCTCCATCTGGTCGATCCGCGTTGCGGGCTCCACTCCCCCCGCGCAACCATCCCCAGAAGCGCCACAACAGCACCTATCGCGACAATCGGAGTACCGTAACTGCCGGGTCGGAGGGTATCCGGCATCGTTGTGTCGGTAACGACCGGGTAACCAGTCCACCATATTGCCCGGTCAACGATCTCAAGAGCGACGAGAAACGGGTTCGAAAACACCGGGTAGGTTGCACGCATGCTCGCAGACTGGGTCTCGAAAAAATCGATGCTTTCGTGGATCCCTCGGACAGGATTCGCATAGAGAGACGGGTTCAGCGCGACAAAGACCGCAGCACCCACTGAACCAGCGATCGCAAGTCCACCAAAAACCCGTTTCCGTATCCCACTCACGCTGCGCCTCAAAGCGTGTGCTACGGGGACCACACCCACGAGCATCTCGTACGCGCCCGTGTACTTTGTGCCGATTGCAAACGCCCCAATCAATCCAGCACCACCCCACGCCATCCACCATGCCCGTCGGGTCCGAGTGCCACTGATCACTAGAAAACCGGACGCCAATCCAAATAGCAGTGACATGGAGTCCATACCAACTCGGCGGGAGTGCGCTAGCCAGAGCGGGTGAGAGGAAAGCAGAAGCGCCGCAATAAGCCCAGCCGTCCCGAGGCCGGCCCGGCGTGCCGCCCACCAGATCATTAGTGAAGTCAACCAACCTGCAAGCGCGCCAGGAATGCGGCCAACAGCAATCGTCCGACTGTCAGGGACATTCCCCGCGTCAGCATTCACTTCGGGCGACGATTGCCAGTCGTACTCGCGGACTTGCCG
>DDYL01000199.1:21525-32169 GCA_002347925.1 Chloroflexi bacterium UBA2235
CGCAAGCGTCGCGCCGATCAACCACTTGCCTACCTGAGGCTGCGTCCGGAAATAGAACTCATCGGTCCATTCGGCGTCAAAAAGCTCTCCGGAACTGACAAGACGGAATGCCTCTTGAGATGAAGTAGTCCAATGGGTCTCGTCACCGTGGAATTCCTCCGCTCCGAGCGCGGAAAAGTACGGGAACGCCAGAGTGATGCCGATGACAAAAATGAGGACGGCTCTCCCCAATTTGCCCGGATACGGAATCCCCCGCACTGACGTTTTGGCTGCGAACCAACGACTGCTCACCCAGTCCTCCACGTCCTGGAATTCCTGATGGCCGCACTTCGATCAAGTCGCCCAAGAATGGTCGGATCGTATCGGTCCATGAGCGCCTCGGGTCGTCACGGCGCTGACCGCCACATGACCCCATTTCGGTATTCGTGGCATCAGGACGTACAGTTCGACGGTGTTTGGATGGAAGTGCCCACCCTGGGGCCGCGCAGTCCAATTCAGTGGGGCGCTGGCGATCCTGATCGTTGGTGTCGCAGGAAGCGCCTCGGGAGCGCGTGCTGACGACACGCCAACCGGTTCCTCGGAAGTGTCCGCCCTTGGAGTGTCAAATCCTGACCCGGCATGCCTAGACCCATTGGAGCGGGTCGCGCCTCAAGACGGCCTTGGAGACCCGTGTGAGCTAGCCATTGGCGAACCTGACAGTGGCACAGACACGAGCACAGATCAGCAGGGAGCCCTGAAGACGCTCGAAGACCACCTGCAGGAAAGTAGCAATCAGGAAAGTGGAGACGTCACCCAGGCCGAGGACGGTGGTGAGGACCCGACGAACCCTGTCGCATTGCAGAGCACCCGGACACCGGTTCGCCCTGCCTGGCAACACGGTGCCCTCCTACCTGTCATTTCGGGAACTACCGTTCGGAATGCCGCAAATGGCCAATCGTTCTCAGCAACGACCACGCCCGGCAGGCCGGGTCCCGCTCCATATTTTCCGGGCTTGCACAGTCCCACCCCTCGCCCGTCGCTTACCGCAAGCGCGACGGTTACGCCGAGCCCCACCGCTACGCCAACACCGACCGAAACGGCGACACCAACCGAAACGCCAACGTTAACGCCCAGCTCAACAATTACGCCCACCCCTACTCTGACGCAGACCACTACGCCAGTTCCGACATCCACTTTGACATCTACCCCCAGTGCAACATCAACATTAATACCAATGCCTAGTATTTCTCCTAGCGTGACGGCATCTCCTAGCTTGCCTGAGCGCCCAACCCCTAGCGCTGATCGGTACGAGTCGACGGATGGTCTCTCGGTCTTCCGTGGGGACTCTGGGTCTCATCCGTCCCAAGCTCCCGCCATAAACGGCGCGGTTCGTAGCGGCCTTTGGTGGCGCGGTGCCCCGTGGGACGATCAGCGCGATCGGTCATCCGCGGTTGGAGGACCAGCTTCGATCCATTGGCTAGACCCCGACGCTCCGACCGGCTGGGAACTCATCGAAGATCCGTCCCTTTCAACTCTTGCAAGGAACATGTCTCTAACCCTTGAGGCTATGCGCAAGTGTTTTCCAGGCGCAAGTGGGCCTGTTTGCGGGTTTCGACCCGGTAACGCTTATGACGCCATTTACGTGCGTGACAGCGCGTACATCGCTGCCCTTGCCAAGTACGCTTACCCGTCCGATCACCTCCGAACCGTCGTCGAGGAAGCTCTGACACTCCAGTTCGATGATGGTGATGAAAGTCTCGATTCGCGCGACCTTCTGCCACGTGCGCCATGGCCCGCCAGGCCCGGCACCGGAGCGACTTCGGCTGTGGTCGACTACGACAGGCGGCGCGAAAAGGCGAATGTTGCTTCAGACGAAGAAGTAAGCCTCATTCGTGCCGCCTACCAGTACTTCCAGTCAGATGGAGGCGCGACTTGGCTTCGCACTCAAGTGCGAGGCACCAGGGTTTTCGACCGATTGACACTTGCCCTCAACTGGGTCCTCGAACGCCGAACGGACCCGAAAACCGGCTTGATCATTCGTCCGCACACTACCGACTGGGGCGACGTCGAACTAAGTGATGACGGGATTGCTCCCGGAAGCGCTGCGCCAACCGTCTGGACCGCCTCGATTTATGACCAGGCCGTCACCTATCGCGCGCTTCGTGAAATGGCGATCATGGCCAGCGCACTCGGAGACAGGGACCGCGCTGAAACATACGACCGGAAAGCGGACACTCTCAGGGACAGCACCCACCAAGCGCTGTGGATACCGGCGGATGGTTACTTCCGGACCCACGTTCACGTGGGCACGAGCGCTAGCGGAATGCCGGCAACGCTCCCTAACAGCGGCCACCACAATTTTGATGAAGACGAAATCGTTAGCGTTGCGAATGCAATTGCAGTATATGCCGGGCTCGCGAACGACATCGAAACCTCTCGGATCATCACGGTTCTGGAACGCGCCCGACTAGCTTCAGGATCACCCCTGGCCGGAGTGTCGCTCTTTCCTGCCTACCCGGCTGGAACCTTTCGGAACGCACAGATGTCTCCGGGCTCCTACCAGAATGGAGCAGTGTGGGATTGGTGGGCGGGCACACAAATCATGGCCGAGTTTGCGCGAGGCTATAGCAACGCAGGCTTTGCGCACCTGGCCGCGATATCGCGAGCGTGGCAAACGCACCCCGAAGACATCCCGGAATGGCGCCCCCTTCCACCCGACCGTGGCCGCGATACACGGGTGCCCTTGTCAACCGCTGGAAGCGGTCACTACGCGGCGGCCGCAGGGACAGTCGGCGAGGCGGTCATCCACGGGCTATTCGGGCTTGAGCTTTCGCGAGATAGTTTCGCCATCACCCCTCGGCTGGGAAGCTTGAACGGTCAGGCCCGCATACGCCTGCCAGACGCGAATGGGACAGGCAGGTTCTTGGCCTTCGGGCAGCGAATCAGGCGTTTGGAGGGGTCACTGGTCCTCAATGCAGTGATTGAGACGAACCACCCAGCTCCGGGATGGTTCTCAATCCGCCTGCCCAGCGATCAGACGCCAACCTCCGTGAGCGTTGACGGCACACCATTGCCTCTGCCGTGGAAAATAGGTGTCATCGGCGCAGACATAATGCTTACCGTTGGCGCGGTTGAGCCGGGTCACCACGTTCTTACGGTAGTTTGGGACGCTAACGCGCGGCAATAGCACAAGGGCCGTTCGGTACCTGTGTGCGGTGCTGGTGACACCAGTCCGACAGATATGTAGAATACGCCGTAACCGTCGGAGACTGTCCATTGGAGGTAGTTGTGTCTGAAGCAGTGAAACGTAAGGGCTTTACAAGCCAGGGACCATCCTTCCCGTGGCAGAAGGCAACGGCTGCTGGCTTTCTTGCAGGCTGTTTCGCGTTGGGTTCCGTAATCGCGGGCGCAGCGAGCGGCGAAGGCGCCAGTTTTGTCGATTCAACCGCGACGATCACGAAGCGCGACAATGTGACTCTTGGGAAAGAGGTGTACGTTGGGCCGTTCGCACAACTTATCTCATCAAACAACATAACAATTGGTGATGAGTCGAACGTTCAAGACAACGTGGTCATTGATGCGTCACAGTCGTCCGTTGAACTTGGCAAGATGGCAATCCTCGCCCATGGGGCTGCCGTCAAGAATGGCACCCGGATGGGAACTGAGGGCAAGTGCCCAGCCCCGGCCGCTGGTGCTCATGCTGACCCACACGCTGACGCCCATGGTGCTGAAACCGCCCATTGTCCATCGTTTGTAGGTTTTAATTCTGTCGTTGAAGGTGCAATCCTCGAGATGGACACCATGGTGCTCCATCTGGCCTACGTTGGGCCCGGCGTCCGCATTCCGTCTGGACGCAAGGTCAACTCCGGGATGCGCATCGATTCTCAGGTCGAAGTGATGTCCAAGACTGCGCCTCTGGTAGCTGGCGACCGAACATTCATGGACGGTGTCATTGAGGTGAACGTCGCCTTTGCTTCAGGGTACTCACGTATGCACGATGAGGACAGTGACTCTGACAAGGGGGTGAACTACGACGCTGGGATGACGAAGTTCAATCCATTCCGCGATCTTCCGGAGTTGGCTGGAGTGAACGTCCGCGATACCAAGTTCCGCAACCGGATCATTGGTGACGTTCGTATGGCAAACACCCTAGCGGAACTCGACAAGGTGATGGGAGATCACATTTCCATACGGGCTGACGAAGCAGAGCCCTTCAAAGTCGGAACAATTGCTGCAATGGGAAGCGGCACCATTTTCCATGGCCTTGAGGGCTCACACATAGAAGCACATGACGGAGTGGTCTACGGCAAGGGCGTGATTGTCCACGGGGGCGGAACTCCCTGGAACGATGTGACAATCATCGGCAAGAATGTCCGCATTGGTGACCACGCGGTCTTCTTCCGCTCGAACCTGGGCAATGACAGCTACGTCGGGTCCCGGGCTCTGCTTCAGGACACCAAGCTCCCGGCCGGAACTGTCATTCCTGACAACTGGGTGGTCGTGAACGGCGAGTTCATTAACCGCGTCGAGTGGTAGCAGGCTCTGGTCGGATGGGCAATTTAGCTTCCAGACGGCCACCGCTAGCCGCTGGAGTTGGGCGGCGCCGACGCTTTGTCGGCGCCGCTTCTCTTTTGGTGGCTGGATTAGCTGCAATTGTTGCCGGCGGGGGAGCAACCTTAGGTCTGGCGTACTACCGGAGAGTTGCCGACCAGGCTTCCGCACCGGTCATCACAGACGTGGCAGTTACCGGATTCACAACTTCAGTCAAAACGACATCCGAACCACTTTCATCGGGTTTGATGAAATGGCGCGCGGACTGGTCACTGTGCTGGGACCCCTCGCCAAATGCGATTGGGTACGACCTGCAAGTTCTTACGGCTGAAGGCATTTCACCACGTCTCCGGCGACAATTGAAGCCCTGCCTCGACGTCGAGGTTGCCGCTGGTGAGGCTCCGCCAGAGCGTGTCGAGCGTGAGCAACGCATCCAGATGTCAATTCAGAGGTCGCAACTGTCATATAGGGTGCGTGCGGCGTTTCCAGACAACCGTGTGGGTGAATGGTCGCGGGAAATAAGCGCAGGCGAGGATCTTGGCGCCCCGCCAACATAGGCTCTAGCCGACGCAGACACTGGTGCATCGTCACCACCCCATTTTAATTTCAGGACCGGCCGTATACTTGCCCGAATTATGACCCCCATGCCATCGACCAGCTCCTCGGTTGGCACGTCGCCACGCTCGGATCAGAATGGCGTGATTTCACCCCTCGTTCAAGCGCTCGGCTCGGTCGTTGGCGACGCAAACGTTCATTGGCGTCGCGAAATGGTGCGTTCGTATGAGTACGATGGCTCAATTGACGTCGGGCACCCGGATGCGGTCGCACTGGTTGGGTCCTGCTCCGACGTTGTTGGGGTAATGCGCACCGCAGCCCGGTTCGGTCTTCCCGTTGTCGCCCGCGGATCCGGGACTGGCCTGTCCGGCGGGGCAGTTCCAACCGAAGGCGGAGTCGCCTTGGGGTTTTCACGGATGCGCAAGGTCGTGTCGGTCGATCCGGCAAACCTACGTGCGGTTGTTGAGCCCGGTTTGGTTAATTTGGACCTCACGAAGTCGGTATCCAAATACGGCCTCTATTTCGCCCCCGATCCTTCAAGCCAAGCCGCATGCTCCATCGGCGGAAACGTTGCAGAAAACGCGGGCGGTGCCCACTGCCTTGCCTATGGGGTGACGACGAACCACGTTACTGGTCTGGAATGCGTCTTGGCGTCTGGTGAGGTCGTACACACCGGCAGCCTTTCACACGGGATGCCCGCCTCGGACTCGCCCGGATACGACTTGACGGGCTGCCTTGTTGGTTCTGAGGGCACATTTGCAGTTGTGACGCAGGTTGCCGTTAGGCTGATGCCCGTTGCCGAGGCGGTAAGGACAATCCTCGCGAGCTTCCCCACCATTGATAGTGCAAGCCAGGCGACTTCAGACATCATCGGTGCCGGGATCATTCCTGCGGCGCTAGAAATGATGGACGCGTTGACGATCCAGGCACTCACCCGGGCTGGACACACTGGTCTTCCCGCTGACGCCGCCGCGGTTCTTCTTGTCGAAGTTGAAGGACTTCGCGAAGGCGTCGACGAACTTGTGCCTCACGTTGAAAGCTTGCTGTTGGGTGCCGGGGCCACGGAAATCCGGACGGCGAGAACCGGAGACGAACGTGACCGGCTTTGGAAAGCACGCAAGGGCGCGCTAGGGGCACTCGGCCAAATCAAGCCAAACTATGTGCTCCAGGATGGGGTCATTCCGCGCACCCGCTTGCTCGAAGTCCTACGAACGGTCGCTGAGGTCAGTGAGAAATACAACCTGCCGATCGCAAACGTATTCCACGCCGGCGACGGCAACCTTCATCCTTGCATCATTTTTGATGCCCGGGTGCCGGGCGAAGTTGAAAAGGTCATTGCAGCTGGAGGAGATATCCTCCGAAAGTGCGTTGACGTAGGGGGCACATTGTCAGGCGAACACGGCATAGGCCTCGAAAAACAGGCCTACCTGACGTGGGTCATGTCCCATCAAGACATATCGGCACAACACTCCCTCAAGTACGCATTCGATCCGGATGTCCGACTGAATCCCGGAAAGATTTTCCCACACGCATACCGCCCAGTTCCCCAGCTGCGTATCGCGTGACCTCGATGACCACCGTTCCCATCACAACAATCCACGCAGAGACCGGAGTGGGATCGCATGAACGGCCCGGGTGATAACGTGAATCCGGTGCCGTTGGCGGCACAGGTGACCACTGGCGAAGCCGAGCGCTTCGCCATTCGGTCCGCGGTGCCCCGGCGCGTCGCTCACCCCAAGACACCAGGCGAAGTAGCCGAGTTGCTCGCCGATGCTACGGCAAAAGGTGACTCGGTAGTTCCCTGGGGGGGAGGCACTCACCAAGGCATCGGCGCAAGCCCCGAACGCTACGACATCGCTTGCAGCCTATCGCACCTGAATGAGGTTGTTGCATATGAGCCTGCCGACCTCGTCGTGACCGTCCAGGCCGGGATGACCCTTGGACAAGCGCAAGATCACCTGCGAGAAAAGGGCCAGTTCCTTGCGCTCGATGGCGGTCGGCCGGAAATGTCAACCATAGGTGGAATGCTTGCGACAAATTCGAGCGGCCCGAGTCGGCTCCTGTACGGATCAGCTCGAGACCTTGTCCTGGGCATGCAAGTGGCGCTCCCAAACGGCCACCTCGTACGCAGCGGGGGCAAGGTCGTAAAAAATGTTGTGGGGTACGACCTCAACAAGCTCCACATCGGGGCGCTTGGGACAGTGGGCACGATCTGCGAAATCACGTTCAAGGTGCATCCCCTTCCCAGGTCTGAAGGAACAATTCTTGCCCACTTCACCGATTTCGACGCTGCGAATGAAGTCGCTGAAAACCTCGCTCGGTCAAACCTCTCGCTAAGGTCGGTAATTGCGTTTTCTGGTTCGCTGCGTTCGGCGCCTGCAGACATCCGGCAACCGGCAGGCACAACGGTTGCGGTTTGGTGCGCCGGCTGGCCGGCCGCGGTTGAGCGGCAAAAGCGAGATGTCATCGCCGCCCTTAGCGGTGCCGGGGCCTCGGCGGTTTTCGGACCAAATCCACAAGCTCACGAGACATTCTGGGCCGGAATCTCTCGTCCGACAGCCCTTGGCGTCCAAGTCAAACTCGCATCGCTCCCCTCACGGATTGGCGAACTTGTCGCGGTCTCGTCCGACCTTGCCTCACAAGCAAGCGATGCGGAAGCAGATTGGATTGTCTACGCCGGGGTTGGCATTGCGCGTCTGGCATTCACTGGCGGGTCCGTTGACCTGATTCGACGAATTCGTGATGCCACCGCATTGAGAGGCGGAACCTGCGTCGTTGAATCGGCTGATGGAGTTCCAATTGACCCCGTTCTTGCCTGGGGGCCCGTCCGGGACGACTTCGCGCTGATGAAGCGGGTCAAGGCCCAATTCGACCCGAAACGGACGCTCAATCCGGGACGATTTGTCGGGGGAATCTAGTCCCCGCCGACACACCCGCTCACGAAGGAAAGTCACATGGTCATTCTCGACATGCCAACAGGCATCGATCCGAACAACCCCATGACCCACGTGCCACCAAGCCCGGGTCTTCAAGGGTTTCTCGGTGAAGAGGACTATGAAGCTCTCGTCAAGTGTGTCCATTGCGGACTGTGCCTAAACCAGTGTCCGACCTACCGGGCAAACGGGCTTGAGCCAGACTCGCCTCGTGGGCGTCTTTACCTCATCCGCGCGGTCGCGGAGGGAACTCTTCCTCTTTCCGACGAGGTGGAGGATCACCTGAACCAGTGCCTTGTCTGTCGGGCATGCGAGACAGCGTGCCCTTCTAATGTGCAGTTCGGCCAAGTCATGGAGGCCGCCCGTCATTCAATCCTCAAGGAGCGTGCAACACCGCTCCGGCGGGCGCTGACCTGGCTAGCGTTCAGGCAGTTGTTCCCGCACCCCGAACGTCTCGCGTTCGTTGGCTCTCTCCTGCGGTGGTACCAGCAGAGCCCGTTGCCTGCCATCGTCCAGCTTGCTACGCGGATTGGTCTTGTCCCGCCCAGGTTGGCGCTCATGGAAAAGATGGCCCCACCACTGAGTGACCGCTTTTTCGAGACCCCCTCAACCGAGCTCTTCGCATCGCATGGACCGGCACGCATGACTGTCGGGATGGTTTCCGGTTGCATCATGCCCCTAGCGTTTGCACCAACCAACGAGGCGACCGTACGGGTCCTTACTGCAAACGGATGTGATGTGATCGTTCCGCGAGCCCAGAGATGTTGCGGAGCATTAGCCTCGCACGCCGGCGACGAGCCGAGCGCGGTATCAATGGCCCGTGCGAACATAGACGCATTCGAGACGGCAGGGATGGACCGTCTGGATGCAATCATCATCAATTCCGCGGGTTGTGGCGCCCAACTCAAGAACTACGCGCACATGCTCAGGGATGACCCAGCATATGCGGCGCGAGCCCGTCGGTTTCAGGCAAAAGTTGAAGACGTTGCCGAGTTCCTCGTTCGCGTCGGACTGACCGCACCCTTGGGGACGGTCAACCGAGTTGTGACCTACCAGGACGCGTGTCACCTCGTCCACGGTCAAAAGATCAAGGCCCAGCCCAGGGAGCTTCTTCACATGATCCCTGGTGTCGACCTCATAGAAATGAAAGACCCCGACCGCTGCTGCGGGAGTGCCGGGATTTACAACATCCTCCAACCGGACATGAGTAGCCAGGTCTTGGAAGCCAAACTTGAGAATGTTGTTGCGACCAAAGCTTCCTGCATCGTTGCCTCAAATCCTGGATGCTTGCTGCAAATCAACATGGGGCTAAGGGACCGGGGCATGGATATGACCGGAATGCACATCATCGACATACTGGACGAATCGATAACCGCCGCTCGAATCGCCGACCCCGTGCATGCTTGAAGCTCATCCATTTCCTTCGACACTCGCGGACGTGGATAAATGCCACCCCAACCGGCGGCCTCGAGTTTTGCCCCGAGATTTAGCAGAACTGTTACCTGTTGCCATTGCAGAAATTACTTGCCAATCGTCAGAATTGGGTAAAGCCAATAAATCTGGCTATGTATCGAAACGGGGCGGCGGTGCCTAATTCCGACCGCGCACTGTTTCCGTGCCATGCCAACCGACAGACCCCGCGAGACAAGACATCGATCAGCACGGATGCCTCCCATGATCATTACTGACATACACCGAGGAGCTTCACACCAATGAACCGCGCGATATGGCCGAACCGCTTTTGGCGCCGGTCGGGACTTGTGGCACTCACAATTTCGAGCATCTTTTCCGGTGGCTCTCTCGCGAGTGCCGATTCAGGGGTCTCCCCACTGGTCTCAACAGCCGTCCTGGGATACCGAGGATCGTCGCAACATTCAGGCCAATATGCCGTCGCCGGTCCCCAATCACTGAGGGTTGATTGGTATGTCGCCGGGGTTGATGACGTAAACGCTCCCGTGGCTATCCGGGCGGACGGGACGATTTACACCCTCTCAACGGATGGCGTCCTCCGCGCGCTTTCATCAAGCGGAACTGAACTCTGGACATCGCAACTCGGCACGCGTAGCTACGGCTCGCCAGTGTTGACCCGGGAAGGAGACCTTGTCTTAGTCGGAGACCAAAAGGGTCGCGTTCGAGCATGGAACGCAACCGACGGAACCGGGGTGTGGGTCTCCGCGAACTACGGTCAGGTACTTGGGGCGGTCACAATCGGAAAGTACGATTTCATTTGGTTTCTTGCCAACAACAACCGGCTAGTGGCACTCAAGCCTGATGGGACGGAAGAGACCGTTGTCACGCTCCCTGCCGACGGGATCGGAACGCCTACGGTGACCGCGGACGGGACCGTAGTGATCGCAACTATCGACGGGCGAGTTCGAAGGTTCTCTCCGAATGGAGACCCAATGACGTGGGAGACCGCATTGCCTGCTGCTCCAACTACCTCCGTCGTCATCGGCTCAAACGGGAACCTTTACGTGGGTGCGAACACCGAGATGGTGGCAATCGCACCAAATTCTCCCGCAATCCTTTGGAGAAAGTCGATTGGCACTCCAATCCATTCTGAACCTGCTGTCGGCTTGGATGGAGCGGTCTACTTCGGCGCAAATGATGGCAAGGTCTATGCGAT
>DDYL01000199.1:32260-33841 GCA_002347925.1 Chloroflexi bacterium UBA2235
GTCATCGGCCCCAACGGAAACCTGTATGTTGGGTCGCGCGACAATCGGCTTTACGCGCTTCGAGACAACACGCGCAACTTTGCCTCATCGCCGGCGGATCGTATTGGCGGGGATCTCATTCGGGATCAAGCCACCGGAATGGTTTACGTTGTCATCAACGGCAAACGCTCTCACGTCCCGGACCCCGTAACCCTTGCCCGATTGGGTGCCGGCTCCAAGGCCCCAATAAACGCCACTCCCGAAGAACTGGCTAAAGTCCCAGTAAGTGCTCCAATTCCCTCACTCTTGGACGGCTCCATCATTTCCAGCTCCACAGGTGCCGTTTACCGGATCGCAAACGGCGAACGAGTACCGGTACCTGAAGGCGCAGCAAACGCAACTACTGCGCCCGATCAGGTAATCCGTACGCTGCCACTTTCAGTTTCCGACGGACGCGTGATAAAGGGCACGGACGAGCGGGTGTACCTCATTGAGGGCGGCAATAAGCGGTGGGTTACGTCCGCCTCCGCCCTTTCCCGGCTCGGCAAGGCTTGGTCCGACGTCCACCTGGTGACGGACTCGGTGCTGAAGGGGTTCGCAACCGGCGCCCAGGTCGACTAGGAGACTTCGAAGGGAGCGTTGCTACGTCGGCGGGGCACCGTTCCAAACGGCCGCCCGGCCTGATCCTCGATATCAGCAACCAGAGTTCAAGAAGTCGCCAGTTCCGCCTGCCCACCGATTGTCAACCATTCTCCCGAAATCAGGAAAGCTAGAGAACACTCAAGAACGTGACGTGACGCGAAGTCGCTGGAAGTCGTCGACACTTCAGAATCCCCATGAACTGAGCCCATCTTGACCCTAATTAGGGCCGCGGTGATCCCGGGTGAGGTGCACAAGAGCGGGGCAAAGCAGCCTGCACTTGGGCTTCACGACGATTGAAACATTCTGAAAGCGGCCGAGTTGGCGAAGCGGACTGCTGGAAGCTCGATGCCGGGCAGTCTGATCAATCCTTGACAGCGACCGTTCCTTCCGGTCCAACTGGTTAGCGACCGCCTCATGTGTGCGAAGTTCGCCATGAACCGTCAAACATGCGGGTTCCGTGGCGGTTTAGTAATCGTTCTGAGAAACGAGAATTCGTATCGTTGCCCGCTCCGGACGCTTCAGGCAAGGCACCTGACGATGCCAGCAGGGCCCAGAACTACGCATCTGAAACCTTGCGTTGTCGTCCAACAATAGCACCGGACCACGTTCGCGTTCGATTAGGTTGGCTTCACCTACGTGCCATCCTGGAAGAGTGGGTGGGATCTGGCGGTTAGCGTCACTCAAAAGACATCGCGCAAAGTCGATGACATGCACACTCCAGTTCCCGGCGGTACATCTAATCCGCACCCTTGGGTCGAACCGCCGCTCGTTACCCTCAAGCGGGGACTGACTAGTGGAGTGCCCATCGATCCCAGTGAAACGCCCAAACTGTCAAGCGACAATCAAATGGGCCCTTGACGCAAAGACTTGCTGAAACCGCAATGCAAATCAAGCGGCATGGTAGCCAAACGTTCAGTCAGCCGGCCCAAACCCTCAGAGGCCCGGTCGACACAAATCACC
>DDYL01000183.1:0-293 GCA_002347925.1 Chloroflexi bacterium UBA2235
CGCTCCAGCGTGCGCCCGCCGGTGCCCGTGGCATGGAAGACCACGACCTCGTACCCGGCAGTTTCAAGAAGGGCGCGGGCACCATCGACCAGCCGGGTGGTGTTGCCGAACATGCTGGCCCCGATCATCGGCCGGTCCGGTGACGGCGGGGAGGCTAGCAGGGCACGGTGCGCCATGACCGCGCCGGAGATCGCCCCGGCCGCGTTGGAGAGGATGACGCGCGACATGCGGTTCAGGCCGGCGATATCCGTGACCGAGGGCAGCATCATGAGATCGGCCGTGCCGACGTACGG
>DDYL01000183.1:353-2571 GCA_002347925.1 Chloroflexi bacterium UBA2235
CCCGCCGATGCCGATCGCCCCGGCGATCACGCGAGTGTCGGTGCCCGGGTAGTGGCGTTCATGCAGGTCGCGAAGGATGATGGCCGCTCCCCGACCCATCGCCGCGACCGCCTCACCACGGTCGGCCCGGTCTCGCAGCGCCTGAAGGGTAGTTCCGGCGGCGCGGGCGACTTCCGACGCCGGGACGTCGTACGGCCCAAGGGGCACCCGCGGTTCACCGACAATCCCGGTGTCAATGAATATGGTTGCGTGCCGGTGTCCGAGGATCTGATCGCGGACAAACGCCGCCTCCTCACCCTTGGTATCCAGGGCCGCCACGATGGCGATCGCGCCATGGATGGTCCCGGGATCGTCGTGGTGCGTGTCGGTCATGCCCGTGCCCCCCACCGTCATGCTACCCGGAGCGGGTTGGATGATGCCTCACGACTGACCGGCCTTGCGTGGAGTGCCGGTCGGGGCCGCACCGTGATCCGTCAATCGTCCAGAAGGTGATTGTCGTCCGTGTCGGGAACCGGCGTGGCGTCCCGGTCAATCCGGGCTACTTCGTGTCCGGCAAGCCACGCCACCATCGTGGCAAGCATCGTTGCGATCAGCGTGGTGTCAAGGGCATTCCCCAGGAACTCGAGCGGATCGGCATCGGGCAACACGGATGCAGTGACAGCTGATCCACCCACCCCGAAGAGATCAATACCGCCCCACAACGCACCCCAGATACCACCGAATGCGACCCATCGCACAAAGTCGCGGGGAGAGCGAACGGCCCCGGCGGCAACCCCTCCCGCAAGACCGCCGGCCGTCTCGGCAGCAAAGATCGCCACACTCGAATGGTCTGGTGCACCGGCAAGGGACGCCCCCATCCCGAACACCACACCGTAGACCCCGCCGAAGGTCACCCAACGGATTGCGTCACGAGGCGCACGCGCCAGGCCGGCCACCAATCCGCCTATCAGGCCCGCAATCAGGTTCGCTATCAGCAGCGAATAAGCAGGAATGACGGGCGACTTGAACCGGTAGCCGGTCATGCATGCCTCAATGGCGATACCAAAGACGATGCCGAAGATCAGCGGCCGGTGGCGGTCCCATGCCCGGGGCTTGCCACAGGCGGGACATTCATGCGCTTCATCGGGGACGACTTGGTTGCATCGCGGACACCGCACGCACACGATCATAGCGGCCCAACCGCCGATACCGATACCCCGGTACCTCGCGCCGTACCCTTTCGCAGGCAGGAACCGACCCGGATCCTTTCGGTCTGTCACCTGTGCCAACCACTCCGAACCCTGCAAGGAAGTCCCAACCATGGCACGCACGAACATCGCAAAGGCCCGTCTCCGCGCCGGCAAGCCCTCGATCGGCACCTGGATTCGCCTCGACGGCACCCTCTCGGCCGAGATGATGGCCCACGTCGGCTTCGACTGGCTGGTCCTTGATGCCGAACATTCCGCCTTCGATATCCATAGCCTCCAGTTCATGCTGCAGGCCATCTCCACCACCAACACCGTGCCCATGGTGCGCGTGCCGTGGAATGACCCGATTGAACTCAAGCGCACCCTCGATGCCGGCGCGTACGGCGTGGTCATTCCCATGGTGAAGTCGCGCGAGGACGCCGAGAAGGCCGTGCGTGCGGTGCGGTACCCGCCGATGGGTGACCGCAGTTTCGGATCGGTGCGGGGCCCGTTGTACGCCGGTGACGACTATCCAGTGATCGCCAACGATGAAATCTTGCTCGTCCTGCAACTCGAACACATCGAGGCGGTCCGCAATGTGCACGAAATCCTCGCCGTGCCCGGGTTCGACGCAATCTTCATCGGACCGAACGACCTCGGTGCGTCGATGATGACCGAGAACGGCAAGCGTCCGCCGGCTGATGTAGTGGAAACGGCATGTGCCGAGATCCTGAAAGCGTGCCAGGAAGCCGGGATCCCGTGTGGCTACCACTGCGGCAGTGCCGACGACGTGAACCGGCGCATTGCACTGGGCTACCAGTTCAACGCACTGGCGATGGACACCAGTTTCCTGGTGAATACCGCAAAGGCGGAGTGGGCAAAACTGGTCGACATTGCCAAGGCGTGAGAATGCCGGGCCGGTCAAACGTGAATGGTCGACCGGCCCGGGTCCTGGGAGCGCCGGCGCCCCCACCGGCCCAATCGTTTACGACGTTCGCATAGACGTGACGGAGAGTGCACGCACTGCCACCACCGCGACCCTGAGTCTCAGC
>DDYL01000049.1:0-4725 GCA_002347925.1 Chloroflexi bacterium UBA2235
AGCCCTCGAGATGGCGCAAGGTGCTGCCGAGAATGTACCGCGAGGCGCCCGCCTCAACCGCTGCACGCATGAGCACATACGTACCCCGCGAAAGGTGTTCTATATGAACACCGGCTGCCTTCCAGGACTGTGGGTTTTCCAGGGAACCGGGATCAGGCGCGGTATCGATGGATGCCAAAGGTCTCAGATCGATGACCGCATCGGCGTTCGCCAGTGCCACGGCGCAGGCAGCGGGATCAAGTGCGTCACCGTTGAATTCGATGACCTCGTGCGAAGGTAAAAGGTGCGTCACAAGCGAATGACCGAGTACCGTTCCCGTTTCCGTGACCACGATGCGCATCTTTGGTGTCCTTGTCGTTCAAGCGGTGCCCACTGCCGGCGGGCGATGGCAGTGTAGTCGGTTGGCGAGTTCCTGCGTGTCAACGACCGAAACGCGGCGATGCATACCCGCACCACGGCGTTTGGTTTTGGCTGCAAAATTCACGTCATGAAGACGCTGCTTGTTCGACACGCGACCGTCCTTGCCACCATGGACGCATCGGGAACCGAGATTCCGGACGGTGGTCTGTTTGCCCGCGGTGGCGTGATTGAGATGGTCGGCCCTACGGCAGATCTTCCGGATACCGCGGACACGGTCCTTGACCTTCGGGGACACGTTATCGCCCCCGGCCTGGTCAACACCCACCACCACCTTTACCAGTCGCTCACTCGGGCGGTGCCAGGTGCTCAGAATGCGGACCTGTTCAACTGGCTGCGGACTCTCTACCCAATCTGGGGTCGATTGACCCCGGATGCGGTCGCCGTCTCCACCCAAGTCGGCCTCATTGAGCTTGCGCGCAGTGGGTGCACGACAGCGTCCGACCATCTCTATCTTTTCCCGAACGGGAGTCGCCTCGACGATCAGATCGTCGCCGCCCGTGAGGTTGGGGTTCGCCTGCATGCATCCCGGGGAAGCATGTCGCTGGGGCGGTCCAAGGGAGGCCTCCCGCCTGATGACGTGGTGGAGGACGAGACAGCAATCCTTCGCGACACCAGTCGGCTGATTGAAGAGTGGCACGATCCAAACCCGGGCGCGATGACTCAGGTTGTCGTGGCTCCATGTTCACCTTTCAGCGTGACTGAGGACCTGATGCGCGAATCCGCTCGACTGGCGCGTGCCTATGGTGTTCGACTGCACACGCACCTTGCTGAGACGGTCGATGAAGAGGCGTTCTGCATTGACCGGTTCGGGCGAAGACCGGTGGCGTACATGGAGCATCTCGGCTGGGTTGGCAGCGATGTCTGGTTTGCCCACGCGGTATTTGTGGCACCGGAAGAGGTCCCTTTGATGGCCGGTGCCGGGGTTGCCCATTGTCCGACGTCAAACATGCGACTTGCTTCGGGCATCGCTCCGATTCGCGATTATTTGGCGCAGGGTGTCCCAGTCGGATTGGGTGTCGATGGGTCTGCGAGCAACGATGGCGGCAACCTTTTGGCCGAAGCGCGCCAGGCGATGCTTCTTGCCCGGTTGGCCTCGGCGTTGCGCCGCGCGACCGGCGCCGACACTGAACCCTTGATGACCGCGCGTCAGGCACTGCATCTCGCGACGTCCGGCGGGGCGAGCGTTCTTGGACGTACGGATATCGGGAGCCTCGAACCGGGCAAGCGTGCCGACTTCTTCAGCGTCTCGATGGGTCGGTTGGCTTTTGCCGGGGCACTCCACGACCCTTTGGCCTCCCTCGTCTTCTGTCATCCCGGCGATGTCGACACAACGGTCGTCGAGGGACGCGTGATCGTCAAGGACGGGCGAGTTCAGTCCGTGGACGAGGAGGAACTTATCCGCAAGCACAATGCCATCGCCGAGGCACTCCTCTCGCACTGAAACCAAAGCCTTTTTGGTTAGTCGGTCCCCCGTGCAGATTCATGCGATTGGCCGGAAATCGAGGGTTAGAACCGGCGTGCTCAGCGAATTTACTCCTCTGGCGGATCTGGCGTAGGCAGTCGGAGCGGGGGTGGGGTCACAGAGGTGAGCGGTTGGGCTTGGCCTGATTCACCACGCGTGGCAGCAATCGTTGGGATTGCAGTCAGCAAGGCAAACGTCGTCGCCATTGACGAATTCGCAGCCGCAATCGTTGTCGCCACCGCGGCGCGTCCAGGCGCCAGGGCAGAACCAATTGCGGGACTATCTCCAAGGATGGCGCGGACTGCGGGTGGCAACTCGAGGTCAGGAACCGTGATGGGCAGGAGAACTTGCGGATCGATCGCAGCTTGCCCGTCTGGGTGCGCAGTGATTCCATCAGCCGTCAGTGAACTGCCGCACCCACCAGGCGACCAGACACCCGCTCCCTCCGCACGTGCATTGTCCTCGGCCACCCTGAGTTGAGGCGTGTAGATTGAAGGGTTTGGAAGTGCGCGGACCCTTGCGTATCCACCGGACACGAGCAGGTATGCGAGGCTCATGGGTGCGCGCACCATCGGGTCGGGAACGGCGTCTGGAACGATAGGAGCGTTCGGGTCGGTGTCGATGATGACATGACGGAGCAGCCGCCTGTCGGTGTCTCGGTCTGGTTGGGTTGGATCTGCAACGAGTACCAGAGGTGAGCCAGCAGGCATTCGGGTCTGGATGAACCGTTTCGCTTCGTCGACGAGGCACCCGGTGTCCTGTCCTGGCGATACCGGTTTAACGGGATCGATGCCGATCATCCGCACTTGTTCAATCCCAACCCCGGGAATTGCCACTTCAACTGTCGTCGAATCGGTCACCCTCATCGCAACAGGAAAGGGGAAGTCGGTGTCCGCAGTCGATTTTCGGGGTGTATCACGGCCTGCAATCAGCAAGGTCGACAGCACGACAATTCCGGTCAAAATGTCGGACCGGGTAGGTCGTGGTGGGCGTTTCCTCGCGGATGCAACCCAACCAGGGTTCCACCATTTCACGTCTGCCATGACTGTCAAAAACGGTACCAACTTCGGTTGAACAGACGCTCGGCTAGTGGTGGAAGCTGGCCGAAACCTGTTTGGACCGTGCCGGTCGGGCGAAGTGACGCAGCCGTTTTCCATTGGGCCCCACTACTGAATGGGATCAGTTCAGATTGGTGGTCGCTTTTGTTGACGACCTGGTCGCGTCGTTGGAGGCGATGTCGTGCAGCTGCTCACCAACCGACGCGGGTCTTGCCACCCGTTCACTCCCAATGGTCACTGACCGTGACTGGCCCGACGATGCTCCCGCCGTGGGCCCGATGTCTACGAAATTCCGATTGCAATCGGTGCACCAGCTTGCCACCGGGAACCGTAGAGGGAGAGAGGGATCGTGTGGTTCCCGGTCTGATTGGATCCAGGACGGGAGGATGTCTCCCACCCACGTGGCGATCCCGAACGCCAACGCGACAATCAGTAGCCCGCCCGGCGCCGATGCAAGCGGGATCCGTGCGCTCGACACGTCACCGATGACCTTTGCATGGATTGCAAGCAGCCAAGAAACGATCAGAGCAAGGAGCACGAAACTCGTGAAAGTGCAAGCCCAAGACAGGCGGGTCACCCTGCGGCTTCCCGGCTTCCCGGTTTCATGGTCATTGGACGCCTGCCGCGGAGGTGGCGTCGGTTCCGATCCCGCGAAAAATGCGAGACGGACCGCGTGATGGGCACTGCCACCCCATGGACATTCTGGTCCCCACGCGTGCGGATCGTTTCGGCCCACCATCGCGCCACCTGCCCGTCTGGATGCGCTCCGGGATGGAGCACTTCCATCCTACTCCTGATTTGGTTGGATTGGAACCCGGCAGCGTTCGGTTGACCACTAGTTGGCTAGTTCATCGGTCAGAAATCGGCTCAGGTGGCCCACGAGGCGCTCGTGGGCCATTACGGTGGTGTCACACCCACCGCCAGTCGCCAAATAGCGTCGACACGATGGATGACGTGTCACGAATGGCTGCCCCAACGCGCGGAAACCGTTTAATTATGTCGATTATGTCCCGGTTAAGTTTGAAGCAGTTTGCGCGTTTCTCATCTGAACGGTACGTTCATGCTGAGGTCTTTTCCGCGTCGCCTCTGCGCGGCGTCGGTTCGAGACTTTATGTTGTCTTATATTGTCAATAACCACCGTCGGTTGAAGGCAGACATGACGCGGAAAGCGGTCGACCACTTGCGCCGGATTGCTTCTGCCCTCCTCGTAGTTAGTGCACTGGTGGCGGGGTCAGTGGACCTGCGAGGCGCATCTGGCGATGAGTTGACCATACGCGCCACCACCGACCCGACCGCGTCGGTTCCCGTGGCCGTTGGCGTCACGCCTTCCGCGGTAGCAGTGACGACAACTGCAGTGACGTCGTCAACAGGTGCGTCAACAACCGGGACGCCGTCGATTGGCCCGGCACTCGCTGCGTCGCCTACCTTTGCGTTGGCCACCGAGACGCCTAAGAAGGCCGCGACCGCTGTCCCTGCGTATGCTTCTGCCTCGCCGACGATGTCAGTCGCCACTGTGACTGCTACGCCGATCGCACAGTCATCACCAGTTGCCCTCCGGGCGCGGAGTTCTCTCGTGCGTGCGGCCTCGGCGACTTTCGAATCAACTTTCGCGAACATTTCGGCCGGGTTCATTCATACGTGTGCCGTTTCGTCAATTGGTGAAGGATGGTGCTGGGGCGACAACACAACCGGCCAGGTAGGCGACGGTACGACCAGTACGCGGTTCTCACCGGTAGCAGTTGCGCTGCCGGTGGGAGAGACCGGTTGGGCAGCCCTCAGCGCCGG
>DDYL01000049.1:4777-13104 GCA_002347925.1 Chloroflexi bacterium UBA2235
TGGGCGACGCGACGACCACATCCCGACTTGCTCCAAACCTGGTCAACGGCGGCATCATCTGGGCCACGGTAGCTGCCGGGGTTCGCCACACGTGCGCCCTGGATACCGTCGGCACCGCTTACTGTTGGGGAGACAACAGCAGCTACGCACTCGGTGACGGCACGACAGTGAGCAGGAGGTCGCCAAGCCCTGTGCAGACATCCGGGCTCGGTAGCTCGGCGTTTACCCACATTTCGGTGGGTCAGTACCACACATGCGCGAACCTGGCATCAGGCGGAACCTATTGCTGGGGCTTCAACGGTTCGGGACGTCTCGGTGACGGTGCAGAAATTTCCGACCTGAACCTGCACCCAGTTTCAACCAGTGACCCACTTGTGTCGGTCACCGCGGGCGCGGAACACTCATGCGGGGTTGTCAGTACCGCGTCGCCGAGTTACATGGTTTGCTGGGGAGCCAACTCAGCCGGGCAACTCGGAAACTCGACGACTTCAAGTCAGTTATCACCGGCGCGGGTTTCAGGTGATCGGAATTGGCGTTCTGTAAGTTCGTCAAATAAGACAACATGTGGAATAGACAAGACTGACATCGGATACTGCTGGGGGTCCGGCGGATATGGCCAAATTGGTGATGGAGCCACGCAGAACCGTTCGGCACCTACAGCCCTCCTGACCTCGCTCAAGTGGGCCCAGCTGAGTGCCGGGGGATCCCACACGTGCGGGATCACATTGACGGGAAAGGCGTATTGTTGGGGGTCCAACTCATCCGGTCAGATCGGAGACGGTTCGTCGGTCGCCAGGCAACTGCTGCCGGTCATCATTCCCGCAGACCCGGGCATCTCGTCAATCACCCGCGGGGCATCGAACGCACGGGTTGGCACCACATCTGCCAGTCCGACATTTGTGGTGTCTTTCAGCCGGTCGGTCTCCGGCGTGGCGACGAGCAACTTCAAGATCGTCACCGGCAGTGGCGTTTCTGGGACACCGGTTGTGTCATCGGTGTCTCCGGGTTCAACGTCGTCGATTTCGCACACCGTTACGGTGAGCCTGGCAGGCGTTTCGGCGTCCGGCGGTTCAACTTCAACCATAGGCTTGGCGCTGGCTTCGGTCTCCGGCATCGTGGACACCGGGGGCAACCAAGTCGCTTCGGCATCCCTGTCGGTCACGAGCGAGACCTACCTCCTTGATACCGTGGCGCCGTCTATCACATCGGTGATCCGTGCGAGTGGGGCCGACGAGCGAACGGCCGGGACGACGGAAGCTGTGTTCACTGTCACGACAAGTGAGCCTGTGACAGGCGTTTCGAATGGTTCCTTCGAGGTCGTGACGGGTTCTGGTATCAGCTCAAGTCCCACATTTTCCCTGGGCGTCGCGTACGTCGACATCTCTGCTGGTGGTTCGCACACGTGCGGAATATCTGCGGACCTGGTGGCATATTGTTGGGGTTCAAATGCATATGGGCAGTTGGGGAACGGGACGAACGCCGGGGCCCCGTCCCCCACTTCGGTCGCTGGTGGCCACACTTGGAAGGCCTTTAGCACTGGAAGCACGCATACCTGCGGGATCACGGTCGCTGGGTCGGCGTATTGTTGGGGGCAGAACAGCAGCGGCCAGATTGGGAACGGCACCTATACCGATGCGACCTCGCCTGCGCCTGTGTCGACCTCAGGACTTTCCGCGACTACATGGATTGCTATCACCGCAGGCGACGACCACACCTGCGGCATCCTGACTGGCGGGACCGCGTATTGCTGGGGCGCGAACGCCAATGGTCAACTGGGTGATGCGACGAGTTCCAACCGAAACGTGCCAGTGGCGATTGCTGGCACAGCCTGGATTTCGATTGCGTCTGGTGGCTCGCACACCTGCGGCCAGCGGTCGTCCGGGTTGTATTGCTGGGGTTTGAACACTGACGGTCAACTTGGTGATGGTTCGAACGCAAGTAAGAACTCGCCTACCTTGGTGACTGGTGGCCGTTCCTGGCAAGCCATCACCGTCGGAAGTAGTCATTCCTGTGGCATCACCACCGGCGGCGAGGTGTATTGCTGGGGCGCAAACACGAGTGGTCAGCTTGGCACAGCCACAGCATCGGCCTCGAATACTCCAGCGATTGTCTCCGGAGGATTGAACTGGAGTGCCATCGAAGCCGGGGGCGACCAGACATGCGCCCTCTCGCAATCCTCCAGGTTGTACTGCTGGGGTGACACGGCGGTCGGACAATCTGGGGGTTTCGTCAACCGGGCACAACCTACACTCGCGGGTGCAGACACGACCTGGTCCCGCGTAAATGTTGGAGGAACTCACGCTTGCGCGGTACGAGTGTCTGGGGTGCTGGACTGTTGGGGGTTGGGCACGAGCGGACAGCTGGGAAGCCCGATAGGTGCCATTACTCGTCCGACACGCGTCCAAGTCGCGGGTTCTCGGCAATGGTCAGCGGTCGCACCCGGCCGTGATCACACCTGCGCAGTGGCCACCGCTGGCGCCCTGTATTGCTGGGGTGCCAATGATGAAGGACAGCTCGCAGGTACTGCTTCGCTTCTTAGCGCCACTCCGGTGGCGTCATCAAATTCGGTCCCGATGTCCATGGTCTCGTCTGGTCCGTCGCACTCGTGTGCAGTCGCGACTGCCTCACCAAACTTGGCCTATTGCTGGGGCGCGAACGGTGATGGACGCCTTGGCGATGGGACGGCGATCAACCGCACGGCGCCGTCTGCAGTCGCGGGACTGACCGCGGTTTCCAGCGTCTCCGCAGGAACGTCTCACTCCTGTGCGGTCACGGTAAGCGGAACCGTTTCGTGCTGGGGCTCAAACGCGAGTGGGCAATTGGGTGACCCGACCCTGACGGCCCGTTCCACCGCAGCCCCCGTAAGTGGCCAACTCTCGTGGTCGACGGTTTCCGCGGGGGGCGCACATTCCTGTGCGATCACAACGGCCGGTGTGGCGCACTGCTGGGGTTCCAACACCTACGGCCAGGTTGGCGATGGAACGTCCGGTTCAACGCGAACCGTTCCGTTTCCTGTCTATGACACTGGAACCACGAAGTGGGCGATGGTGTCGTCTGGCGGAAGGCATACGTGTGGCGTGACCCAAACCGGTTCCGGTTACTGCTGGGGTTACAACGGTTCAGGTCAATTGGGCGATGGTTCCAGCACATCACTGCCGATGCCGACGTTGATCGCTGGCTTCCAGTGGTCATCGATCTCGGCCGGCGATTCTCACACCTGCGGCATCACCACTGCTGGCATTGCGTACTGCTGGGGCGCGAACGGGATGGGTCAGCTTGGTGACGGGACGACGACACTCCGGACCGGACCAACCGCCGTGGGTGGCAACGACCGTTGGCGGTCAATCAGTTCGGGTTACCAACACACCTGCGGGGTGAACACCCTGGGACAGGCGTTCTGCTGGGGCGCGGCCGTCAACGGACAGGTCGGCGATGGCAGTGCGGCAGTCGCGCTCGTCCCAAGTACGGTAGACAGGTCCGTTCCAACGGCGTCTGGTTCAGGACAGACCTTCACCGCCTACGTGAACCTCAGTGGAGTCACAGGCAACGGCACTGCGAGTGCCACTTTCACCCTTGGCCTGACTTCGTCACCAGGGGTGGTTGACACGTCTGGAAACGCACTCTCCGCGGCTATCGCGGGAACTAGACAGAGTTACATCCTCGACAATGCAACAGGCGTCGCGCCTTCAGTTACTTCGATATCCCGCGTTGGAACTGCTACCCGGATTGACGCGCAGACCGTCCCGTCTTTCAAGGTCGTTTTCTCGAAACCGGTTGTTGGGGTTGGCGTGGGGAGCTTCTACGTCGCGCGCGGGCCAGGAATAGTTGGGTCGCCCGCCGTCGCGTCGGTCAGTCCCGGGGTATCGGTTGCCACAACGACCTTCACCGTTTCACTTTCGACTGCATCGGTCATCGGCGATGGCGGTGCCGGTTCTACCGTTGGTCTCGGCGTCTCCCCGTCGTCAACGATTGCCGATTTGGTGGGGACCGCACTCTCATCGCCTGACCCAAGCGGTGTCAACCAGGCATTCATCCTCGATAACGTCAAACCATCCCTTGTCTCCATCGTGCCAAAGGCAAGCGCTGGGTTCCCGGCGGGGGTTCCGGTGCCAACGACTGGTGTCCCGTCGCCCGAGTTCGCGGTGACGTATTCGGAGGCGGTTTCCGGTGTAGCGACAGGGTCGTTCGTACTTGAACCAGGTGCCGGGATCAGCGGGACACCAACGCTCACGGCTACCAAGGTGACCTTCACATCCATTTCGAGTGGCGCCGACCACTCGTGCGCGGTGACTTCTGTCGGAACCGCGTATTGCTGGGGCGCAAATGACCGGGGGCAGCTTGGTGATGGAACGCCAGTATCTCGAAACGAACCGGTGCCAGTCACCGGTGAACTCGTCTGGGCATCTTTGACCGCTGGCTCCCAATTTACCTGCGGAGTTTCCACGACCGGGTCGGCGTATTGCTGGGGCGCGAACGATAGCGGTCAACTTGGCGATGGGACATTTACAGATAGGCCATCTCCGGTTTCAGTCTCAACTGCCGCCACTTGGACCTCAGTCACCGCTGGTTCAGCGCATGCCTGTGCGGTTACGGCGTCCTCAACGTTCTCCGCAGCCGGGCTAGCACATTGTTGGGGGAGGAATTCCAGCGGACAACTCGGTGACGGCACCACGACCGTTCGCACCGCGCCAACCGCCGTTTCCACCACGCGACATTGGGCAATGGTCTCCGCAGGTGGCGACCACACGTGTGGGCTGACGGCAACCGTTAGCGGAACGCTCGAAGGGACTGCCCTGTGTTGGGGTGCCAACACCTCAGGGCAGCTTGGCGATGGTACGAACTCCGTTCGTTCCCTACCGACAACCGTGTCGACGTCGCTCTCATTTCAGGGTCTCTCGGCGGGATATCGCCACACGTGTGCGGTCACTGCATCATCGACCTTCTCGGTTGCCGGGATCGCAACGTGCTGGGGACTTAACGCCAATGGCCAACTCGGTGATGGGTCAACAACGAATTCGCCATCCCCGACAACGGTTGCCGGGTCGATTTCATGGGTGACAGTTGTGGCTGGAGGATCGTCAACCGGGTCGCACACGTGTGGGATTGTGCAGTCTGGCGACTCATACTGCTGGGGTGCAAATACCGCCGGCCAGGTTGGAGATACGACCACAACATCGCGCACTTCCCCGGAGCGGGTGACGGGTTCCCTCACTTGGCAGGCGATTTCCGTTGGAGCGTCGCACACATGTGCCATCACGACCGGCCTGGTCCCAAATTGCTGGGGCAAGAATGAGGTTGGGCAGTTGGGCACGGGATCATCCGCAGTTCGGGCTTTGCCCGCAGACATTGGTGGGCGACTTAGTTGGACTACGCTGACGGTGGGCGATCGACACGCTTGTGGACTTGTCGGGTCGGGTATCGCGTACTGCTGGGGTGATAACGCTTCTGGACAGATTGGTGATGCAAGTACAACCTCGCGCAGGTTGCCCACACGTGTTTCCGGCGGGCTTCTTTGGAAGTCCATTTCTGCTGGCTATGCCCACACGTGCGGGATCACGCTCTCTGGTATTGCATATTGCTGGGGCGCAAATCTTGAAGGGCAAGTTGGGGACGGCACACTGAGTAGTACTCGGCCAAGCCCCACACTCGTGGCCGGGTTACTGAGTTGGGCGACCATAAGCGCTGGGACGTCCCACACCTGCGGGACTACCACCGCAAATGTGGCGTATTGCTGGGGAGCAAATGGCGATGGACAACTTGGCGATGGAACCACGATATCGAAAACTGCCCCGGTGGCGGTCTCCCCGATGTCCGGACAGGCGTCGTCAAGTTGGGCATCTGTGCGGGCCGGAAGGTCTCACACTTGCGGGGTGACCTCCGGAACCGTCGCCGCCTGTTGGGGGGCAAATGGATACGGCCAGCTTGGCGACGGATCCACTGTTTCCAGGACCTCGCCGGCCCCAGTCGTTGTCACAGGCGTCGTTAGTCAGCCATTTTGGACGTCAGTTTCCGCAGGTGGGGCTTACTCGTGCGGGCTGACGACGGCTTCAACTGCCTATTGCTGGGGTGAAAACGGATTGGGCCAGATTGGGGACGGTACTTCCCAATCAAGGGTGTCCCCGACGGTCGTGCGGTCGTCGATGTCGCGGGTTGACGCCGGATTAGCGACAACGTGCGGAGTGGATACAAGCGGGAACGCGCTCTGTTGGGGTGGAAACGATTCCGGCCAGATCGGAAATGGCACTCGGGTCTCGGCCAAGACCCCGGTTACCGTGTCTTCTGGCCTCGGACAATCTACAACTGCCGTACCTGGTAGTTCGTACACGTGTGCAATTTCCATCAATGGATTTGGATCATGCTGGGGTCTCGGTTCGTCCGGTCAACTGGGCGATGGGGTTGCCCCTTACTTGCTTGAACCCAATCCAGTCTCGGGTTCGATGGACCGAATGTGGACGCTTGCCGTTGGCATGACAGGTGTCAGGGGTGACGGTGGTCGTGATGCGACCGCCACCCTCAAGCTCAAGGCGAACCCGACGAGACCGTTGTCCGATGCGGCTGGAAACCTCGCGACGTTTGCTGGAACCAGCACGTACACAGGCTTCATTGTTGATACGGACACTCCAACGGTTACTTCGATTACCAGGACGGCGCCCTCGGCAGTAACCCGAGGTTTCACGGCGCCGAGTTACCGAGTGGTCTTCTCGGAACCGGTTTCGGGGGTCGGCACCTCTTCTTTCGTCGTGCGTCTCGGGTCTGGCGTCGTGGGTACACCAACTGTTGACGCAGTCATCGCGGATGCGTCAACAACGGTTTCCGGCCTCAGTTCCGCTTACACGGTTGCCCTTGGACTTACCGGTGTCACAGGCGTCGGTGGAGAGGCCTCTTCCATCGACATCAGCGTTTCGGGTGACGCCTTGGTCAATGACGCCTTCGGAAACTCGCTCACTGTCACCATGCCAACGGGTTCCGTTTCTGGTTACATCCTCGATACCGTGGCACCGCGCGTCACATCGATCACGCGTGCGGTGGGTGTCCCGTCGCTGATTGGTGCGCAATCGACCCCGACGTTCATGGTCACGTTCTCGGAAGCGGTCACGGGCGTCGCCACGAGTTCGTTCACGGTGGTGACTGGACCCTCGGTCACTGGATCCCCGACGGTGAAATCCGTCATGCCGGCATCGGCCACGACCACGTTTGCCGTGGCTCTTGACTTGACAGGGACCACCGCATCGGGTCAAGCAACGTCTACGATCGGGCTAGACATCCCCTTGGGGGCCATGATTTTCGACACAGCCGGAAATAGCATCGCCACGGGAACCACCCCAGCGCAACTTGACGTCTTCACTATTGATACCGTCGCTCCTCGCCTCACGACAGCAACTCCGACCGACGGATTGCTGGCAGACCGGATCAACGGGACACACCCTCTAACATTTCAGGTTGTGTTCACGAAGTCCGTGACAAACGTCACTGCGGGTGCGTTCACGGTCGAACGTGGTTCATCGGTCGCTGGCACACCCATCATTGCCGTATCTGGGTCGGGGTCGATCTACGACTTATCAGTTGGACTAAGTGGCCTTAGCGCACCGGGTGATGGCGGCTCAACCCTTCAGATCGGCCTCGCTTCACCGTCACCCATTGCAGACGCCGCCGGTAATCCTGTCGCTTTGGAACCGTCCCTCTTCGGGGCTGCCAAAACGCTTGACACCGTTCGCCCGGAAATTGCTTCGGTCCGCCGGCCACCTCTCGTCCCAGAGGTCACGGCGGGCGCGCTACCAGTCGAGTTCATCGTGTCGATGACCGAACCTGTCAAGGACGTCTCCGCGAGTACGTTCGCGGTGAAGACCGGTTTGGGGATCATCGGGGCACCGATAATCAGGACCTTCGCTCCGATACCTGGCTCAGATACCGACTTTGCCATTGGCGTCAGTTTGACAGGTGTGATTGGCGCTGGCGATCCAACATCAACAGTCGGGATCGTTGTTGCCTCCGGGGCACCCGGGACGGACCTGGCGGGGAACCTCGTTAGTCCGCATACCGGGAATTTACCGCTAGCGTCTTCGAACTATGTTCTGTCAAACCTTCCCCCAAGTAGCCTGGGAGGCGGAGGCTCTGATCCTGCACCACCTCGCGTAATCCGCGTGCCAACGCCGGTCGCGCCGATGCCGGAAAGTCCTGTCCCTGTCGTTTCCACCGGCAGCACGACGGCCTCACCCAACCAGGACCAGTCGCCTGGCGGATTGCCCGACGCCGAACCCGTTGCGGTCAGCGCCCGTCAGCAGATTGCATTCAGCGATGCCTTGAAGTCCGCCGGTAGCGCGGCCACG
>DDYL01000049.1:13140-19216 GCA_002347925.1 Chloroflexi bacterium UBA2235
CGACCCTTTCGACGTTCTCGCCCGGTGAACTTGCGACGGTGAGCAACGTGGCTTCAACGCTGACACCGAGCGAGATCGTGAAGGTCTTCGGCGCACTGGCTGATCTGGCGCAGTCGGGAGCCAACGTGAAGGTCGCGGTACCTGACGCGATGAAGCTTGACGTTGACGGACGTGAAACCCTTACCTTCTCTCTGGACGAACGAGATGCGGCGTCATTCTTTGTTGACGGTGCCGAAGTTGCTGGTGTCTATTCATCAACTATCCGACGTCGATCAGTAGTGGTCCTTGTTCGCCCGGGTCAACAGGCGCGGATTGCGCGTCCGAAGTCCGGAAACTGGCCGACGGTTGCGGTGCCGTTGACCTACGGTGACCTCGCTGGAGTGGTGCCGCTTGTTGACCCACCAGAGGATGCGTCGGTCCTCGTGTTCGAACCGGCGCCGCCAGGACTTAATAGGGTCGAACAGGGAAGTCTCGGTGGTGGCATCGTCGTACCCGTCGCAGCTCCGTTCAGATTGACGCTCAAGGCATCTGCCCCGGACGCACGGGCCGCGGTTTCGATGCCGTCGCTCGTCGTTCCTTCAGGCCAGACGCCCGCATACCTCCAGTCGATACGCACCCCGGGTGGAGAATTCGTCGGATACCTAAGGTCGCCGGCCGAGTTCAATCCCTTAACCGGTCGCCAGGACTGGTCATTGACCGCAACCGAACTCGACCGAACGCTCTTTCTGCCCGTCGGCTTGCAGACTGCATTCCTGATCAACCTGTCGGGATCAGCACACCTGTACTCCGGACCTGACGACAATTCGACAGACTTCGGACTGGCCGCTCCTGCGAACACCATCTTCCCGGTCATTGGCCCGCAAGTCGGTCTCCGCATCTACGTATTCAACCCGGTAACGAAGGGCTACGGATGGATTGATGCGCAGGCGGTTGCCCCGTCGGGTCCGCCGGACATTGAGGACAGCAATCACAGTGGTGATGCGACGCCTGTGCCCGTTACCAGTCAGGCCGTGGCCGATGCGCCACCACTTCCAGTTACGGTGCGGACACGCGACCCACGCACGCGGGTCTGGTCTTCTGCCCATCCCGACGCCACCGACTTTGGACCTGTGGGTATCGCGCCTGTCACGTACCAAGTCCTGAAACGCGAGGGGAACCGCTACTACGTGGTCAATCCCATCTCCGGTAACTATGCGTGGATTGACGTCGACGCGGTGGATGAGCCTGGTGCAACCCCGTCAAGTCAGACAAGTGACGCACCGGCTCAGTTGGCGCCGGCACCCAAGGTGGCGACATTGCCCGAGTTCGTCCGGACTAGGGATGCCGGCACTCATGTCTGGTCAACTCCATATCCCGACGCGACGGATTTCGGGCCGATTGGCCGTGCACCTGTCACCTATGAGGTGCTCCAACGCGAGGCGACCCGGTACTACGTCCGAAATCCGATCACACGGAACTATGCGTGGATAGACATCGACGCGGTGGAAGTTTCCGGCCCTCCAATCATGACTAGCCCCGAGACCCAGACGAGCGGAGATCCACCAGTGCCGCCCGCCTCCTGCACCTCAACCTGTGCGGACACCCCCAAGCACGTCCGTTCAGATGACCCGGCGACCCACGTTTGGTCCACTCCATACGCTGACGCGACGGATTTCGGTTCAATCGGTCGTGCACCGGTCACATACCAAGTACTTGACCGTGAAGCCGACCGGTATTTCGTGCACAACCCTGAGACGGGAAACTACTCGTGGATTGACATTGTGTCAGTCACCCCTTTGACCGAGTACGCCCCGTAGCGATCACGTCTCGACCAAGGCTCATGCTGGGCGTGCAAGCAATGTGCCGCAGAATCCGGGGTGGATGGCTGGGCAGGGTCACTCTGTTCGAGAGGCGTAAAGCCCGGCGATAACCGTCTCGATGTCTGGCTCTTCCAACGTGAGGTCGGATAGCGGATAGCGAGACGCCACCGACGCGATAAGGTCGGAAGCAGAGACTTCCCGTCGGTCGAACGCAAGCCAGCGGCGGTTGCCTTCAGATCGCGTCTCGGTGGCACCAGGCACTACCAATGGACTCACGCCTCGTTCACTGGTTTCATGCGCGTCGTGTCTGTGTGCCTTGTCCGATGCAGATGGTTCGGCAAGGTCCACAACGAGGGTGCATCCGCTTCCGAACTGCGTACGGAGTGCCTCGAGACCGCCGTCGTGGACCACACGTCCGTGGTCGATCAGGAGCACTCTCTGGCAGAGGCGGGCAACATCCGCGAGGTCATGGGTGGTGAGAAGGACGGTGACCCCACGGCTCTGGTTCAGATGCGTAAGTGCGTCACGGATCCTGGCCTTCGCAACGAGGTCAAGGCCGATAGTCGGCTCGTCCAGGAAGAGAATCTCTGGGTCATGAATGAGCGCCGCGGCCAAGTCACCTCGCATGCGCTGCCCGAGTGAAAGTTGGCGGACTGGTCGATCCAGAAACGGATCAAGGTCGAGGAGTTCGCGGCAGGTTGCCAGGTTTTCGGCAAACCGCTGGGGCGCCACACCATACATGTGTCGCACGAGATCCAAGGAATCGGAGAGAGGAAGGTCCCACCACAGCTGGGTCCGCTGTCCAAAAACAACCCCTATCCGCTTGGCAACGGAGCGACGCGATTGCCATGGGACGAGGCCAAGGGTCGTCGCCGTCCCGGAGTCCGGAACGAGGATGCCAGTTAGCATCTTGATGGTAGTGCTCTTGCCCGCACCATTCGGTCCGAGAACCGCGACCATCTCGCCGGCCGCGATCGAGAAGCTGACGCTTCGGACCGCCTCGACCTGGGATGTCGAGCCGGGAAGCAGCGCTCGAAAGGCGCTGAAGCCGCCCGTTCGCCTCGTCGTGACGCGAAATGATTTTTTCAGTGCCTCAGCGACGATCACGTTCCGGTCCCCTGGTACCGCATCACGGAACGGTCCCAAACCACAACTGCAATCCCGAGATACACCAAGGCGACAATTGGGGCAGACAGGGCGAGCGTGATTGGCGTGAGGCCAAAAGGCAGAATGCCGTCTGGTGCGACGCGCCCGAGAAGCGCAAGCGCGGGAAAGTAATTCACGAATGCCAGTGGCAGGATCCACGTTGCTGCGCGTCGGATCGGATCAGAAAACAGGTCGAGGGGGTAGCTCGCCAACGTCGTGCCGCCGTAGGTGAACGTGTTCATAAATTCCTGGCCGTCGACGACCCTCAGCGCCCAGGCACCTCCAAGCACAAACGTCGCAAAGAAAATCACTGAACCCGTTATCACTGCGAATGTCAGGATCGTCCAATCGGATGCATGCCATGGGATCGGTGCTGGACTGCTTCTTGAGTACCAGACGGCCATCGCACCCTGTAGGAACCGCCCAATACGTTGTGCTTGGAAATCGGAGGCGAAAACCTGGAAGAACACCGGAAGTGGCCGGACAAGGACTTGGTCAAACTCTCCTGAGCGGACCTGTGGGGCGAGGCCCTCAAATCCATGACCAAACGCTTCGGCAATAGCAAATGACATCTGCGACATTCCCCAGAGGAGGGCAACCTCTCCGGCACTCCACCCACCCAGCTCCCGGACTTGACCAAACAGCACAAGTAGGGCGACAAACTCGAACGTGTTTGCCACGAAGACGCCGAGGATCATCAAGAGGAAACCAACCCGGTACCGCATCCGCCCTCGAACGCGGGCAATCGCGAGTCGGATGTATAGCGATGGCAGGAAGACGTCCGGCTTGCTCATGGACTGGATTGTGCAGGATTCCGAAAATCGAGTTGATTGACCACCGAATAAGCTCTGGTCGTTTCATTACGGAGCTCGCAGAGGGTTCGATATCGGTCCTGAGCAGAGGACCTTCCCCGTGCGTCACGTTCGAGGCGTTTAGCCAGAGCTACCCACCTTGAACCGTCACGCGGCGCATTGCGAATTGGGCTCCCCAGTGGGCAACTCCGAGCATCACAATGGCCCACCCAAGTTGCTGAGCAAGCAACAACGTGAGGTCCATTCCCTCCGCCCTTTCCAGGAAGACGGTCGCCGGTGTCTGGATGATCGCTGCGAATGGCAGCGCCTCCAGGATGCTCCTGATTACGGGTGGGAAGAAGGCCAACGGCACCAGAAAGCCGGACAGGAATGTCGTTGCCACGAGTCCGAGGCTCGCGATCGCCCTGTAGTCCGTGAGCCAGAATGCTCCCAGGTTCAGCAAGAAACGCCATGCAAAACTGGTTAACACCGCAAGAACCAGACTGCACAAGAAGGCGGGCCACGTGAGCCAGGGCGCTTCGGGCCAGCGTAGTCCCGAGACCAGTTGCCCTACGATGAGGATGGGTATGAACCGGTACACCGTGGAATAAGCGGCGCGTCCGACGTCACGTGCGAGCCAGTAGCCAAGGTAGTGGATTGGGCGTGCGAGATCGATCGCGACTTCGCCGCTTCGGATCGTCAGGGCCACTTCCCACCAGCCCCAGAGGGCGACAATCGTTATGAGCGACTGCACCAGCCAATTCCAGGTGATCGCCGCATCACGGTCATATCCACTGATATCGGGCCTCGAAGCAAATGCCGCGATGAGTGGGACAACCCGGATGTACCCGAAGAAACTATTCGTGAATAGCCCGGCAAGGTTCGCGTTTCCATAGGCGCGTTGCCGTTGCCACGCGCGCCGGGCTAGCTCGGCATAGACCCTCACGCTCGTTGGGCCTTCAAGCGATTGACCGAACGTAGATCAGTGCGGCCGAACGACCTTCAATCCTGATTTCGGTTCCTCGTTCTGACCGGGCCGTCACCGCGCCACTCCGGCGATCAACGGCCATGATTTCGAGGTTGACCCCGGGAAAGATTCCGTTCCGCTCCAGATACGTAAGAAGGTCAAGGTCTGCCTCAGCTTCTTCAGTAATGCGACCGATCACCACGCGGTCACCGGCCAGCACTCGGTCCAGGTAGCCACCATCATGGTCTATCACGCCCCATCCGGGGATGGGATTGCCGTGCGGGCAGGCGAGAGGTTGGCCGAGGGCATCAAACAGCCGTGACAGCAGGAGTTCATCGAAACCTGCCTCAAGACGCTCAGCCGCTTCATGCGCTTCGGTCGTCGAGAGTTTGAGGTCGCGCACGAGCCACGTCTCGATGAGTCGATGCTTGCGCGTCGATGCCTCACCAATCTCGTGCCCCGTAGGCGTCAGCTGGATTTCCTTGCGGTCACCACGGTCGATAAGAATCACATAACCGTCACGTTCAAGTCGGTGCAGTGTCTGCGTTACCGAGGGTGCGCTGACGCGGAGGTGTTCGGCAAGGCGTGCGCCAATCAGGACTTTGCGCTCAGCGGTGAGTGCGTAAATTGCCTGGAGGTAATGCTCCACTGCCGGGCTGAGCGCTCTACGCCGGGTGACCTGTGCGTGTGCCCCGCCCACTTCTTGTGCGTTGCCGATGCCATGATCTGTTGCTGCACTCACGGCGTACGTCCTCGGAACCGCAACGCAACTGGCGAACGCGCGTCGACTTCATCGCATTCAAGAAATCCTACCAAGCACGCCGCGTTTCAGGAGGTTCCGGCCGGTTTGCCACTAATTTTGAGTACCGGCCAACCTCACACGCACCCGCTGACCGATCTCCGCTCTTTCATCGTAGATTTTCCGCAACATTTCAAAGATCACCGGGACTTCCAGGTAGTCGATGAGGATTGCCACCCACGCAATTGCAGAGTTCCAGGCGATCACGCTGGTTGCCGAGAACGTTTGGACGACGATCGAATCCGTGATCCAGAAGAGATGCAACCATTGGGTGTTGAGAAGAAAGATGTACAAGATCGCTTTGGTCTTGGGCCCCTTGCGGAGGTCAGCAACGTAGAGAAGCGTCGTCGATATGAGGGCCGGAACCTCCAGATAGTCCGCAACGACGTAAACGATCGTGAGGTTTTCGGGAAATACAAAATAGCTTTCCCCGGTGAGTTTCAGGAGGATTACCGCGGTGAATAGCCAGTACAGGTGGAAGATCTGTAGAACGAATGCTGCAGTGGTGATGACGAGCGTCGCCAAATAGTGACGGTCATACCAATCGGACACTCCACGCCACATCTTCGTCAAC
>DDYL01000046.1:0-9063 GCA_002347925.1 Chloroflexi bacterium UBA2235
GGCATGCGCCCGGAATAACGGCGGTACCCGCCGCGCCGGGTGCCCTTACTCATTGACGGCGATTGTCGGCGGAAGATGCGAGGCACGATCAAGCGATGGCAACGGGACGCGAGATTCAGAGGCGGATGCGCTCAGTGCGTAACATCCGCCAGATCACGAAGGCGATGGAACTCATTGCCGTCACGAGGCTGCGCCGTGCCCAGCAGCGAGTGCTTGCATCCCGCCCCTACTCCTCGAAGATGCGCGAGCTCATTGGCGAGATTGCGACCCAAGCGGGAGCGAACGCTGGTGACGAAGTGGTTCTCCATCCGCTTCTGGAGCGCCGGGCAGTAACCCGAGTCGGCGTCGTACTGATGACGAGTGATCGTGGCTTGTGTGGCGCGCTCAACGGCAATACGTTGCGTGCGGCTCTCCAGTACAGCTACCGGCAGCAGAATGGTGGCAAGCCAGTCGAGTTCATCGTCTTGGGGCGCAAGGGAATGCTTGGCTTGCGCCACACGGATTTCCCCATGAAATCTGAGTTCACCGCGATTGGAGACTATCCGTCGATGGTTAAGACGAATCCGATCGCACGGGTCGCCATCCAAGCCTTTCTCGATGGGGAAATTGATGAGGCGGTCATCGTTTACCCCAAGTTCGTGAGTACCTTGAAGCAGGAGCCGACGATATTTCCGCTTCTCCCGATTGACCCGCCTCCTGCGTCGCCAAAGGTATCGGTCTCTATTGAGGTGGGTGCTTCACGGACCGCTGATCTGATGTACGAGCCGGATCCAAGGACGCTTCTCTCGCAGTTGCTGCCTCGGTTCGTTGAGGTTCAGGTCTATCAATCGATCCTTGAGACGATCGCGAGTGAGTTCAGCGCACGCATGGTTGCCATGCGAAATGCAACTGACAACGCGACCGAACTGATCAAGGAACTTCAGCTTGGATACAACAAGGCGCGTCAGGCGACGATTACCCGAGAAATCATTGAGGTTTCGTCGGGCGCAGCTGCGCAGGGCCGATAGGCACGCTTAAGGCGGGTCTTCAGAGGAAGGATCAACGGCGATGGCAAATGGCACCGTCGGAAAAGTCGTGCAGGTTCTAGGGGCAGTTATTGACTGCGAGTTTCCTGCCGATCACATGCCGAGCATTTTCAATGCGGTCAAGATCCGCCGGGATGATTCCTCGGTTGCTGCGGCCTTGACCGGTGGTGGAGTTGGCAAGAGTTCCTCGAAACTCAATCCAGAGCTGGTGCTAGAAGTCGAGCAGCATATTGGCAACAACTGGGTGCGATGTGTTGCGATGGATACCACCGACGGTATCCGCCGAGGCATGGATGCGGTCGATACCGGTGCACCGATCAGCGTTCCGGTTGGTGAACCGACGCTCGGGCGCCTCTTCAACGTGATCGGTGAGCCGACTGACGAAAACGGTCCGGTTATCTCGAAAGACGACGTCGAAATCCATCGGTTGCCAATTCATCGCCTAGCCCCGACGTTTCAGGAGCAGGCCACCAAGACAGAAATGTTCGAGACGGGGATCAAGGTCATCGACCTCGTCGCGCCATTCACAAAGGGTGGAAAGACGGCAATCTTCGGCGGTGCGGGTGTCGGAAAGACCGTAACGATCATGGAACTCATCAATAACGTCGCAAAGCAGCACGGTGGCTATTCCGTGTTTTGCGGTGTCGGTGAGCGGTCCCGTGAGGGCAATGACCTTTACAAGGAATTCCAGGAATCTGGTGTCCTCTCAAAGTCGGTTCTTGTGTACGGCCAGATGAACGAGCCGCCGGGAGCGCGTCTGCGGGTTGCATTGACAGGGCTGACCATCGCCGAGTACTTCCGGGACGAGATGGACCAGGACCTCCTGCTTTTCATTGACAACATTTTCCGTTTCACCCAAGCGGGGTCGGAGGTTTCGGCGCTTCTTGGCCGGATGCCTTCTGCAGTGGGATATCAGCCAACGCTGGCGACGGAAATGGGCCAGCTTCAGGAACGGATCACGACGACTCGCAAGGGTTCAATTACCTCCGTGCAGGCGGTTTATGTGCCGGCGGACGACTATTCGGACCCAGCGCCAGTAGCAACGTTTGCCCATCTCGACGCGACCATCACACTTGAGCGTGCGATTTTGGAAAAGGCGATCTATCCTGCAGTCGACCCTTTGACCAGTACATCGCGGATTCTCGACCCGGCGGTCGTTGGCAAGGACCATTACGACACTGCCCGTGGAGTGCAGAGGCTTTTGCAGCGGTACAAGGAACTTCAGGACATCATCGCCATCCTTGGCATGGAGGAGCTTTCTGACGATGACCGCCTCACGGTCAACCGTGCGCGTCGCGTAGAAATGTTCCTGGCACAGCCAATGTTTGTGGCCGAGGTGTTCACAAACGTACCTGGAAAGTATGTGTCGGTTGCAGAGACGGTGCGCGGTTTCCGCGAAATCCTGGATGGGAAGCACGATGCGCTTCCCGAGCAGGCCTTCTACCTGGTTGGCGGGATTGATGAGGCGGTCGAGAAGGCCCGCCAGATGGCTGCGCAATAATCACTCGGGGCGTCGGGCGACTGACGTCCCATTCCAATACTGCTGGTTGAGCGAATTGATCGCCTATTGGGGATGGACGGCCGGGAGGTCGAGATGCCTTTACATGTTGAAATCATTGCGGCGGAGCAGCCGATTCTGACGAGTGATGCCGACGTTGTTGTTGCAATGACCGTGAGTGGGCAGATCTCAGTGCTTCCGCAACATGCGCCACTTTTGACCTTGCTCGCGCCGGGAGAGTTGCGTCTCGGTCGTGGCGCAAATGAGGTCCTCTTGGCGCTTGCGGGTGGGTATCTCGAAATCCGTGATGATCACGTCACGATCCTTGCCGATGCCGCCGAACGGGCTGAGGATATTGATGTCTCCCGCGCCGAGCGCGCGCGTGACCGTGCGTCTGCCCGGCTTCGGGAGTCACGCTCCACTATTGATGTAGCGCGTGCATCTTCGGCACTTGCGCGTGCAACTTCCAGACTGAAGGCGGCGGATCACGTGCGCACCCGGGGAGTGACGCGAGCGCGGTAGCATTCGGTCAACTCTTCACCTCCACGCCCGTAGTAGCCGTGGTGCGTTAGAGGGCGTGGGAGATCATTGCGCTCGTGATCGCTGATGTGCCACCTCGAACAAGCGACCCCGTTGCTGCAATTGGTTCGGGCCATGGCGCTGGTGCTCGATGGGTATCCGTTGAGGGCGGCGCCAGGCTAAGTGGGGAAATCCAGACAAGCGGGGCAAAGAACGCCGCCACCAAGATGATGGCGTCGGCTCTGCTGACTTCCGAACCGGTTGTTCTCGAGAATGTGCCCTCGATTGACGCAATCCGGACCCAGAGTGCCCTGCTGACCGCGCTTGGGGCGTCGGTTGAATGGGACGCGGTTCGTCACACGGTAACGATTGTCGCTGAGCACCTGAATGGTGACCGGCTGATCGAATCACTCGCGTCACGGGAGCGGGCGTCATTCGTGATGACGGGCCCACTCCTCGCGAGGTTAGGACACGTAGAGGCGCCTCGTCCCGGCGGATGCAAGCTTGGCGCCCGGCCAGTGAACGTCGACATCCGCGGATTTCAGGCGATGGGTGCGACGGTCACCCAAGTGGACGCAGCGTACGAAATCCGCGCGGACCGTCTCACAGGCGCAAACCTCTATCTTGACTACCCAAGCCACACCGGCACAGAAAACTTGATGATGGCGGCCTGCCTTGCCGTTGGGACTACTACCATCAAGAATGCATCGTGCGAACCCGAGGTGGTCGCCCTTGCTCTTCATCTCAACAGTATGGGTGCACGGATCCGGGGGGCGGGTACCCCGAAGATTGAGATCCACGGGGTGGAGCGACTTCACGGTGTGCAAACCCGTGTTATTCCTGATCGAATTGAAGCGGGTAGTTTTGCGATTGCCGCCGCTGCCACTGGAGGCGACGTCACGATACGTGATGTCGTGCCGGAACATTTGGACCCAGTAATCTACAAGCTCGTTGAGTGCGGGGCGGTGGTGAAGGTAAACCGGAACTCGATTTCCATCCGGTGCGATGGACCGCTCCGACCGGTCGAAATCCAGGCAATCCACTATCCTGGGTTCCCTACTGACCTCCAGACCCCGTTCGGGGCGCTGCTCACCCAAGCCCACGGCGAGAGCATTATTCACGAGCGGGTGTTCGAGTCGCGCTTCCGTTACGTGGATGAATTGCGGGCTCTGGGTGCCTCAATTGCGACTAATGGCGAGGCTGGCACGCGTGAAACCGAGACGGCGACCCGCGCGTACATCTACGGGCCGACGCAGCTGCGCGGAACGCGGGTGCGTGCGCTTGACCTGAGGTGCGGCCTTGCGCTGATCATTGCGGGCCTGTGCGCATCCGGAGAGACCCAAATCGCTGACTTCCAGCATGCCGAACGCGGCTATCAGGACCTTGCTGATCGCCTTAGGTCACTCGGGGCGCACCTTACGGTGCACGGTGACCCGGTTTCCATAGCCTGAAGCTCCGGAAGATGGTCTGACAGGGTTGTCCAAGGTGCCACCTGTGGAACCGTCTCTGTCATAGTGTGGAGTGGGTCGGTCAGCATCGTTGCTGTCGGCCAGTCCGGTCAACCATGCGCTTGCACGGTCCGGGTTCACTGTCTCGAGGAGGAACGGGTGTTCGGGCGACAGTTGGGTATCGACCTTGGGACGGCCAATGTCCTTGTGTTTGTCAAAGGCCGGGGAATTGTCATCAACGAGCCCTCGGTAGTGGCCATCTCCACGGTAGACAACCGTATCGAGGCAGTGGGCGACGCGGCAAACCAGATGCTCGGACGGACGCCAGGGTCAATTCAGGTAATCCGCCCGATGAGGTCCGGGGTGATTGCCGATTACGTCGTTACCGAAGCGATGCTCCGGTACTTCATCCACAAGGTTTGTGGCCGGTTTCGTCTTTGGAAGCCCGATGTGATGGTGTCGGTTCCCTGCGGGGTGACTAGCGTGGAGCGCCGGGCAGTGACCGATGCTGCGTTTTCGGCAGGTGCCCGTGAGGTCTACCTGATCGAGGAACCTTTGGCAGCGGCAATCGGTGCGAATGTCCCGATCAACTTCCCCAGTGGGAACATGATTGTGAACATTGGCGGTGGCACGACTGAGGTCGCAGTGATCAGTCTGAACGGAATCGTTGTGCAACGTTCGGAGCGCGTTGGTGGGAACCGCATCGACGAGGCCATTGGAGCGTACATCCGTCGGCGGTACAACCTCAATATCGGTGACCACATGGCTGAGGAAGTGAAAATCGGGGTCGGCAGTGCGTTGCCTCTATCGGAGACACTGCGACATGAGGTGCGCGGGCGCGACCAAATCCTAGGATTGCCCCGGACGGTGACTGTTACGTCCGACGAGATTACCGAGGCGATTTCTGAGCCACTTGAGCAAATCGTGTCGACGGTCAAATATGTCCTTGAACGTACGCCTCCCGAGTTGTCATCGGACATCATCGACAAGGGCCTCGTGATGACTGGTGGCACGTCGATGCTTCGCCATCTCGACAGACTACTAAGTACCGTCACAGGCATACCATGCCACGTTGCTGAACGCCCTCTCGACTGTGTGGCACTCGGAACCGGACTTGCGCTCGAAAATCTCCATATTCTGAAGAAGTCGCTAGGCCGATAGATCCAGACCGGCGGGCAGCTTCACGCTGCTGTGGGAGGGACGGTTTTGGCCTTCTTTGAAACCGACTGAACCTCCAAACCAGGCTTTCGCCGACTGACTATGAAGGCGCCGGTCGCGACAGTGACCCACAACCCGATCGACAGGCCGGTACCCAGGGTTGGAAGCACGACACCGAGCGGGATGATGATCGCTCCCGCGGTTGCCGATCCCATCAGGACCGGGATGTCACCCATTCGTACCCACCTCGCTGACCGTGCGCCATGCGAAGCAATTCTGGATATCAGGGATGCGATGGCAAAGGATCCTGCGGACCCACAGATGGCCGCCACCCAGATCGGTACGCCTTCAGGGCAAACCATTGAGGCACCCACGGCCCCGGCGATGGTCGAGGATGCCTCACTCATGCGACGCATCAGCCACGCAAAGCGGCGGACTTTGCCCAGAGTGAGGTCCATTGCCAAGGCAGCGCCGGCGAAGAGCGCAACCAGTCGCCACACCCCGACGCCGTCCACGCCAAGGTCAGCGGCTAACTGAAGTCGGTTTGTCCACCCTGCAATCGCTCCCGCTACCAACAGTGCAACGTAAGGGTTCAGTCCAGCTGCGGTCCCGATCACCAAACTTGTCACGAAGGATCCGCCTCCACATGCCGCGCATTCTTGATAGTTATGCGCCAGTCTTAGTCGATGCTACACTGGCGCCACCGACGGACATCGCCTTGTACGATCGAGTCGGGGACGTGAACACGGTGGGCGTAGCTGCCTTCGTTGAGCGTCGGTTCACAACACTGGCGGAATGAGGCCGATGGTCTGACAGTTCTGTTTCCGCCGGACGTGAAAGCGTCGTAGTGTCCGCTCGCGTGCGTGTCCCGAGGGGAGTGCCCAGAATTGGGCGGTCCAAACGGGACCCATCCGGTGCTGGATCAATTGGTGTGAGGAGTTTCGCGGAATGGCAAGCGTAACCCTGGAACATGTGACGAAGCGCTTCGGTGAAGTAACCGCAGTGCGCGACGTCAATATCGAAGTGAAAGACAAGGAGTTCCTTGTTCTGGTAGGACCATCCGGGTGCGGAAAGTCCACCACCCTTCGGATGATCGCGGGTCTTGAAGAAATCAGCGAGGGCGCTGTCTTCATTGGTGACCGACTGGTAAACGATGTTGCTCCGAAGGACCGCGACATTGCGATGGTCTTTCAGTCCTACGCGCTTTACCCGCACATGAGCGTCTACGACAATCTTGCGTTCGGTCTCAAGCTTCGTCGTACTCCCAAGAAGGAAATCGACCGCCGGGTCCAGGATGCGGCCGAGCTGTTGGGCTTGACCGACTTGCTCCAGCGCAAGCCAAAGCAGCTTTCCGGTGGCCAGAGGCAGCGTGTCGCACTTGGACGTGCGATCGTGCGTGAGCCTAAGGTCTTCCTCATGGATGAGCCACTTTCCAATCTTGATGCGAAGTTGCGCGTCCAGATGCGGGCTGAACTCATCCGCTTGCACCAGCGCCTGCAAACCACTGTCATCTACGTGACCCACGACCAGGTTGAGGCGATGACGATGGGAAGCCGTATCGCGGTGCTTCGCGACGGCGTCCTGCAGCAGATCGATGCCCCTCAGGTTCTCTATGATCACCCGAAGAACATGTTCGTGGCCGGTTTCATCGGCAGTCCTTCAATGAACTTCGTTGACGCGAAGATCGAGGGTGACATGGCTGACATGTGGGTGAACTGCGGAAGTTTCCGAGTGCCGGTGCCGGCCACACATCGTGAGCGCCTTGAGCCGTTGCTCAAGAAGCAGAACCGTGAGTGTTTCTTCGGCATCCGTCCGGAAGACATGTATGAGCCGAAGTACGCACCACCGGAAGTCGAGACCGACGCCCGGATGCGTGCACGTGTTGACGTGACCGAGCCACTGGGTGCGGAAATCTATCTCTACCTATTGGCTGGCGAGAAGATGATGGTTGCCCGAGTTGACCCCCGAACCCGCGCCGACATTGGTGATGAGGTTGAGATGGTGCTCGACATGAGCAAGATGCACATCTTTGACCGTGACACCCAAGAGGCGTACATCTAGGCTCACGGATCCGAACCGCTCCGGCGGTTGGTAGCGATGAAGGGGGAGCGGTCAGATGGCCACTCCCCCTTCATTTATTCGGAAATTTGTTGTGCGTGAGTGTCTCAGGGGCGACGACGCATCAGGCGAAGCATCGTCGATGCGAAACCTAAGCCAAGTCCCAACGCCAATGCACCTTTGGTGTCAACAAGACAGGTGATCTGTCCATTCACTCTTGGTGCGATTACCGCAATCGCGAAGACATTGTTTGCGTTGACAACAGCTCCGGTCAGCCACTGGGTCGTGACGTTTGTCGCGTCGATGCGACCTGCAATCGCGATACCGAACGATGACCACCGTGCTTCGACTCGACGCGTAATTGCGGCGCCAATCGCGCTCTGCACCATCGTGACCGCCCGCCCGCGCATGGAGCCGACCGCGCTCCTCGTCAGGCCGGCGATCGCCGCGTCGAGCGACTTCAGCGCGATGTCACTGAGTTCAACTCGCGTACCGGGTGGGGTCGTGAGGCGGTAGGCTTCGGCCGGCGCGACAATCGTGCTTCCAGAGGCAAGTGTTTGCGTCATCGCGATCCCTCGGACGCGATTATCGCACTGCCTCCGCAATTCAACCTCGTTCACTTCAGCGTTTGGCGCGCCACCGAGCAACAGCTACGTGAGCGCCGCCGAAAGACGGAGTTCTCTGTGAGGACTTGGCTCATTTGATGCGCCGTCCTGGACAGACTGTGGGTGCCATCCAGACCGCTTGCATCGGCTCTTTTGCGCTCATCCCGAAACCGGGTTCGTCACTAGACTTGCTCGGCTCCATGCGTCCCGGGCGGAATCCATGACCGATTGAAGTGACGCGCCGGTCCTCACTGCTGCTTCGCGACAGTCGTCGAACTCTGGGGAAACGCCCCGGACCGAGGATCCCAACGTGGCAACCTTGACGCGTACGGGTCCGAACGGCGTTGAAACGCTTTCGATCCTGCGCGGCAGCGTCACCCTTTGGGTCGGCCTCACCCTGATTCCCAGAGTGGTAGTTTCCTTGAAGATCGTCGCGACCGCACGGTCGGTGTCTCCTGGCTTCACGAGGACACTTACGATGGTCGCTGGGCGTCCTTTTTTCATCTGCGCGGGGATCAACGTCACGTCGAGCGCTCCGCGCGACAGAAGGACATCGGTCAAGTGGCCGAACCATTCACCACTCATGTTGTCGATGTTCGTCTCAAGTTGGACGACATCATCGGACACATATTCGCCTTCGTCTGACACTGGTCGGTCAGGAGTGCCGGCCTCGTATGGATGTTGGCGTTCGACGACCGTCGAGAGAGTCGGACCGCCTTGAGCCATCGCTGACGTCGCAATTGAATTGACGA
>DDYL01000046.1:9118-9981 GCA_002347925.1 Chloroflexi bacterium UBA2235
TGGGTGTGGTCGTGACCATGATCCCGATCATGCTCCGTGGGGTATCCGTGAGAGTGATCCGGTCCAGGGGATCCTTCCTGGCCTCCCGACCCTTCAAGTTCACTGGTATTGAGAGACGCCCGGTTTCGCCGACCCGGGGAGAGGGGGCCGATAGAGACCCGCAAGACATTGGGGATCCGAAAATCCTTCTGTCCGGCGCCGTATCCGATTTTCTCAACCTGCATCGCCGGGAACGGACCGGACCCGTTGCTGAGGCACCCGAGTACAAGGGCACCGGTGGGCGTGAGGAACTCTGGGCCATATTCGGTCGCATAAATTGGAATGTTGCGACGCCTGAGGAGTTCTAGTGTGGCCGGACCAGGGACCGGCAGGATGCCGTCGCGCGTGTCGACCGTTCCTCCTCCCACGTTGATTGGCGACACAAAGACGTGCGTCACACCAAGTGCTTCAAGGCCCGCTACCGCCCCGACAATATCCAGAATTGAGTCAACCGCACCGACTTCATGGAAGTGGACGGTGTCGGGCGCCTCATCGTGCTGAAGTGCCTCGACGTCCGCAAGTTCATCGAAGAGGCCAAGGACCCTAGACTTGACGGTCTCCGAGAGCCGGCTCGCCCTGATGATCGGAGCAATATCCAGAACGGTGCGCTCGGGCTGGGCCCCAGCGACGCGGATGGTCACTTGCGTGGCACGTAGGGCGCCCTTCTTGGTTGGCTTCACCTCCAAGGTCCAACCGTCCAGATCGACAGCGTTGAGTGCCTCCTCTAGGTCTGCGACTGGCCAACCAGCGTCAACGAGAGCACCGAGGATCATGTCCCCGCTTGCCCCAGAGAAGCACTCGAAGTACGCGGCCCGTCCTGGTGA
>DDYL01000046.1:10042-13496 GCA_002347925.1 Chloroflexi bacterium UBA2235
CCGGCCAGATAGCCGGCACCGAACCCATTGTCGATATTCACAACGGCAACCCCAGGCGAGCAGGAGTTGAGCATGCCGAGCAACGGGGCGAGGCCTCCGAAGGCGGCCCCGTATCCAATGCTTGTGGGGACAGCGATAACCGGACAGGAGACGAGGCCAGCGATGACGCTCGGCAATGCTCCCTCCATGCCCGCGACTGCGACGATCACGTCAGCAGCAGTGAACCGGTCGCGGTTTTCAAGGAGGCGATGTATGCCGGCGACGCCCACATCCCACAGCCGATCAACTGTGACGCCGGCAAGTGATGCAGTGAGAGCTGCTTCCTCGGCGACGGGGATGTCGGAAGTGCCGCCGGTTGCAACGACGACGTGCCCCGGGACTTTAGGTAATGGATGGGGCAAGGCGACAATGCAGCGGGAAACGTTGTCGTACCGGGCCACGGGTAGAACCACACGTACCGCGTCTGCGTCTGCAACCGTGCAGCGGGTTGCAAGCATTGGCACGCCAGAGTCGTAGATGCGTTTGGCAATCGCCGCAATCTGGTCGGAAGTCTTGCCTTCCCCAAAAATTACTTCCGGGAAGCCACGACGCAAGGTTCGGTGATTATCAACCCGGGCGAAACCCATGTCACCGGTGTCGAGGCTCCGCAGTCGACCTATGGCCTTTTCTACCGCGACGCTTCCAGAAGCAACCGAATCCAACAGTTCGCGCAGAGACGCTTCGTCCATGCGCACCTGTTTACCGCTTCCGGCGTGCCTAGTGCCACCGGTTTGTCACGAGGGGGCCAAGTTTTCCGGTGTGATCGCTCCGGCAAACGTACAGATTGATCACAGAGTGTCCCGACGGCTAATCGTCGAAACGTATTCCGTGTCGGCGGCAGTTATATTTTTGATGATTTGCATCGCGCCTGATCTCTTCAATCAAGAGAGACAAGTGCAGGTTCGATGACCCCAGACCTAGCTCGGTACGCGATCGGTTCCGGTTGTTCGACTCCCCCATTACTTGATGAATGAGTGGGTCCAGAAGAAGGGCATGGCTTTGACGGACCTAAGTGAAATGAATCCGCGAGTTCCAGCGGCTGTGGGAACCGCCGAACCCTTGCCGACGATCATATGCCTATCTCATCTTCGATGGGACTTTGTTTGGCAGCGTCCCCAGCAACTACTTTCACGGTTCGCAAGAACGCGCCGGGTGATCTTTGTAGAAGAACCGATTTTCGAAACTTCTGCCGGTCTGGCACCGGCGGGTGCCGAGTTCAGGCTCAATCGCGAGCCAGTCGGTGTGCCACCTTCAACGGAACTCGCTGGTGTCGTGACTGCCCAACCGATTTGCCGTGATCCGGGCGTGGGTGGTGGTCCGGTATTGGACGAGATGTACGCCCTCCTGCTCAAGCAGCTGGTGGCTTCAGAGAACATTGGTCGGTACGTTCTCTGGTTCTACACGCCGATGCTGTTACCCGCGATTCGGGAGCTGAGTCCTGAGGCAGTCGTCTACGACGCGATGGATGAGTTGTCCCTCTTTCGGTTTGCGCCTCCGGAGCTTGTTTCCCGCGAACGTGAATTGCTATCCCGCGCTCAGGTGGTTTTTGCAGGTGGTCGCAGTCTCGGTGAGGCGAAGTCGCAACTTCACCCAAAGGTTTTCACTCTCCCTAGTGGGGTTGAGATTGACCACTTCCGTAAGGCGCTCGACCCAGACACGACCATTCCGCCTGACCTTGACGAGATACCTGGTCCACGTGTCGGTTACTTCGGTGTCATTGATGAACGGTTGGACCTGGAACTTCTCGGGCAGGTAAGCGAGCTTCGGCCGGACGTGTCCTGGATCATGATCGGCCCAGTTCTAAAAATCGAGGAGACTGACCTGCCGAGGAACGCCAACATTCATTACCTCGGATCAAAGAAATATGCTGAACTTCCAAGCTATGTCAGGGGCCTCGATGTCTGCATGATGCCTTTCGCATTGAACGACGCCACCCGGTTCATCAGCCCGACCAAGACCCTCGAGTACATGGCGGCACATCGAGTGATTGTGTCCACGCCGGTTACAGACGTCGTCAAGTCATACGGCGACGTGGTACGTATCGGTTCCACGGCCGCAGAGTTTGCCTTGCTCGTAGACCGGGCTTTAGTCGAGACTGAAGCAGACCGTCAGGCTCGGATTGTTCGTGAACAATCAGTCCTTGAGCGGAACACTTGGGACGCAATTGCTCGCACCATGGACGGTGAGTTGAGAGCGCTTTGCCCAGAACCCGCAGGAGTCCTTTGATCCGACTCATTCGAGTAGATCGACTCTGCCTAACGACCAACTACTCAAGGAACATGTGACGAGTGAACGGTATGTTGCGGACGGCCGAACCTACCGTATCGGGCGTGTTTGGGAGTTCCTTGCAGTCCGCATCCGCTGCCGCGCCAGGAGACACCATGCCCGGGTTTGTCCCACCGACTGTTCATCACCGGCAATCGTTCGACTTCATGATTGTTGGTGCAGGGTTCGCGGGTGCAGTGCTTGCGGAACGGCTCGCCTCACAGGCTGGCAAGCGGGTGCTTATCTGTGACAGACGCCCCCACATCGCCGGAAATGCCTATGATCACTTCGATGATTCAGGCGTCCTGGTTCATCGATATGGTCCACACATCTTCCATACCAACTCGCAAAGAGTTGTGGATTACCTCACGCAGTTCACCGAATGGCGTCCATATGAGCATCGGGTACTTGCCGAAGTTGATGGGCAGCTTCTCCCGATGCCGATATCCCGGGCGACGGTGAACGAGCTTTACGGGCTTGATCTCAAGGACGATGCGGCTTGCGCAGCGTACTTCGCGTCGATCGCAGAGACGGTGGAGCAAGTCAGGACTTCTGAAGACATCGTGGTGAGCCGCGTTGGTCGCGACCTCTACAACAAGTTCATTAGGGGCTACACGCGCAAGCAGTGGGGGCTTGACCCGTCGCAACTCGATGCGAGCGTCTGCGCCCGGATTGCTCCTCGTGTGAACGATGACCGCCGCTACTTCACCGATAGCTTTCAGGCAATGCCCAAGTACGGCTTTACCCGGATGTTCGAACGGATGCTTGCGCACCCGAACATCAAGATCCTGTTGAACACGGATTACCGTGAAGTGATGGGGCTTATCCCGTTTGATCGAATGGTCTACACCGGTCCCATCGATGAGTTTTTTGATCTACGGTATGGCAAGCTGCCCTACCGATCGCTGGAGTTCCGATTCGAGACCCATGCTCGCGAGTGGTCTCAACCTGTCGCGGTTGTGAACTATCCGAACCACCATCCGTACACGCGAAGCACGGAATTCAAGCACCTCACCGGACAGGAACACCCGAAGACCTCGGTGGTTTATGAGTATCCACAAGATGATGGAGACCCGTACTATCCGGTACCGAGGCCTGAAAATGCTGATCTTTACAGAAGATACCGGGAGTTAGCAGAGACGACCCCCGA
>DDYL01000046.1:13558-13875 GCA_002347925.1 Chloroflexi bacterium UBA2235
ACGCCAATCGGGGCACCTGCCCCAGAACTTGTTTCAGTGACCCGCTAGACGCCGTGCCTTCGCCCAATTGCACACGGGTGGAGGGTTTTGGTGCCTATCTGGTTGGCAGATCGTGAAGGCCGTCCACACCGGTCTGGATCACAATCCTCGCCCGGCGACTTGCCCGGCGCCAATTTCCCCCAACGTAGGTGCGGGCACCGGAGAGTGTTTCCGTTGCGGTGCGTTTTGCGTCACGTCCTCGAGTGGCGACATGATGCCCCATAGAAGCGACTTCGGAGGCAAACCCAATCGTCCTTGCAATCGGTTTCACCACGAAC
>DDYL01000019.1:0-1281 GCA_002347925.1 Chloroflexi bacterium UBA2235
CCCTCGCCGGCCCATCGCATTCGCCACAACCGCACTCGTCTGGGCGGGCAACGCGGTCCCTGCTTGGGGTGACAAGTTTTGGACGGTGGCTGTCCTGAGAGATCCTCGTTATCCCTGCGAGAACCTGCCGGCGAGGGCGCCGGCGCTCCCAGGGGGGTGTTGCCACCCCCACGAGATCGACTACTCCCCCATCAGATCGAACACGCCACATCAGTCCGGCAGATCACGCGATAAAGGGTTGCGCCGGGGGAGATCGCAATGGCTTGCCAAAGGTTGCCTAGTTCGACCCCGAAATCACGATGTTTCGGATCTTGTGTTCTGCAACTTCGCCGCCGGTTCCTGCGGTGAAACCGACCAGAGTCCCGGCCGATGGCAAGGTGCCCGACATGGTCCGGGATGCCATCTGGACAGGGTTTGCACTGCCAACTTGCGCCCGCACGTCGATGAGTGTCGAACTACCAGAAGGTGTCAGGATGATGGTGATCCTGATGTCATTCGACGTATTCGCAAGTCCGGAAACTGTAGTCTCGGAGTAAAGCCCGTTGGAGGGCGTCCCGATGCGGATGGTATCTGTGCCGTACTCCTCGATACCGACGAAGAACGTGCCAGCCATGCCCTGGCACCCCAGTGACCCACCCGCGTCGCCAGTGAGAAATGCCGAGGCGGATGAGAAGAACGGCACGCAGATGCCGTCGGCGCTGCCATTCACCTCGAGGTCAAAACTCACACTGACTTGGCCACCCGTGGGGACAAGGGGTTTGAAGTACCCGCCTCCCTTCTGGCCTCCCGAGCTTGGGGTTAGGACAAGCCACCCGCCACTGAAGTAGGCGCTGCCCCCGGTTGTCCATTCTGCGTTGCCCGACGACGCATTCCATACCGTAACCAACACGGAATCAGTGATCGATTCATTTCCCGCCGCGTCCTTGACGCTCATGCGTACCCACTTGGTCCCGCTGATGGTTGGGCCGGGCACGACGTAGATGCTGCCCGAAAACGGTTGCGTGACCGCCGTCCCGCTATCCGTCCACGGGCCATTCGATGAAGTCGCGGTCTGGAGCATGACGGTTGCGATCCCGACCGAATCAGTCGCCGTGACGGTGTAGCGCGGCGCATTCCATGTCGACGACGTCTCAGCGACGAGTTGACGCTGGACTTCGGAGACGGCCGGTGCCGTGTTGTCGATGACGAAGCCGGGCACGCCGGTCATCGTCAGGCGGGCAAGCACACCCGATCCGCCACCGTAGTCCTCGGCATAGATCGAGATGGTGTTGCTGCCGGGCC
>DDYL01000019.1:1388-3439 GCA_002347925.1 Chloroflexi bacterium UBA2235
AACAGGTTGCTGACCAGATCCACTGCGCGGGGGGCGCCGAGGTGGAACCCCCGCAGGCACTGACCGTCGCGTAGCCTGTTCCATCCATCGACCAGGTGCCGTCGGATCCCACGTACGAGGTCGGGTTGGGTAGCCGGACGTTGGACGAGGCGATTGGGTTCCCGGCGATGTCGGTCGCCACCAGGGAGGGCAGGACGGTCCCGTTTCCGGCCGGGACGGTCAGGGTTCCCGTGAAGGTCGTTCCATCCGCACTGGTCAGGACGGTCGAGGGCAGTGTGCCACCTACATACGTCCCGGACCCGAGGTTCACGGAAACGGCCGGTGCAAGATCGGTCGGATTCTCTGCGAGGACCGCAGTCACGGTGACCACGGTGCCCTGCCGGAACGGCCCCGGACTGCCAGCCGCGTCGGCAAATGTGAGGTTGACAATGGTTGTGGGTGCCGTCTGGTCCACCGTGATCACCCGCGCGACTGACGTGCCACTGGACTTCGACTGGGTGTCGGTCGCACGTCCGGTAATCGAGTGGTCACCCGCGGCAAGCGTGACCGGAATGGCAAACGTATTGTCGGACGCGGCCGTTCCCGTCGCGATGGCGGTTGTTCCGGATCCATCGAAGAGGGCGACCGTCGACCCGGCCGACGCACGTCCGGTCACCGTGACCGCATTCAGTTTGGTGATGCCATCGGTCGCTGATGCCCCGGTGTCGGTGGCGGCGGAGAGACCGATCGAGTGCGGCGTGGCAGGGCGGTCGACCGGTGCCCGTGACGGGATCCACCGCACGCCACCACGCAAGGTACCGCTGATGCCATTGCCAGATTGGTCGGTGAGTGTGGCCCCGCGTGCATCGGTGGACGCGTAGGCGGAGACTGGGTAATGAACCAGAAGGTTCGGTTCACCACCCGCCAGTTTCTGGAGGTACATCGCGTTGGATGCGTCATACGCACGGGCAACTGACCACAGGCGCACTTCGTCAATTGCGCCGGCATACCCCGGCGATCCGTCACCGGCACGGGCGAGGGTTGACGCGATCGCGAGGTCCGGCGCGGCAAGGCGTCCGTTGGCGCCGTTGGTGTCGGCCAGACGGACCGTGCCATTGATGGCCAGTTGCAACCGGGAACCGACCTCGAACGTGACCGCAACATGGGTCCACGTNNCCGGTCACGATGTCGGCGGGCGCTTCGACACCAAACCACGTCAAGGTGCCGCTGCGGCGCAGGCCGACTTCGAGAACTTGTGGTTGGGCATCGCGACGCAGCCGGATGACGAGGGTGTCCGCCCCGGACGCATCCTGTTCGCTATAGATCGTTCTCGGGCCCGTGAGGTCGGACGGATTGACCCACGCCTCAAAGGTCCATGCGGAACGGCCGGACAGTGGTCCGATCGACTGGGCCCAACCGATGAGGACATCATCGCCGTATCCGTCGAACGCCACGGCATATCCGGCGTAGGCGGGTTGCGTCGCCGTGGGTGAGGCGGTCATCGTCGCCGATGGGACTCCCGTGGCAGTTGCGATGGCGGTAGGCGACGCCGTGGAGGTGGCCGTTGGCGCGGGCCCGGCGGGTGTTGCAGGCACGGGGGTGCGGGTGACCGGGGAAGTCGGCGCGGTCGCAAGCGGGGTACCGGAAAGATTGGCATTCATGCCGGTGGCACGCCATTCGAACGCGACCGACCCGTTTCCACCCGGTGCCGTGGCCGTGTCGTCAGTACGATCACCCAACCAAGGCTGTTCGGGAAGTGACGCACGGATGCGGAGTGACGCCTCATCGCCGGGTCGTAGCCGGTCGGCGACCGGGATTGGCACCGGGGTCGTGGTGGGTGTGCCATTCCTGGTGATCCCCCGGGGAACGAGGGGACCCCGATAGACCGGTTCGGTACTGGGTACCGCACTCGGGGTGGCAGGAATGCAGGCAAAGCGCGCCCCGGCCGGTGGCGGGGTGGGCATGGCCGCTACCGGAGTAGTAGTAGCCCATGCACCGGCAACGCACCGGTCGATGACGATCTGGATCCCGGTCGTGGGGTCAGTCACCAATGGGGAGTTCGATGAGCCTGC
>DDYL01000019.1:3469-6044 GCA_002347925.1 Chloroflexi bacterium UBA2235
AGGGCGGGCAGGGAGAAGGCGGACGATCCGGCACCATCGGATCCCAGGCGGACGGTGCCTGACTGGAACGTGGATTCCGGATTGATGAGGCTGGCCACGAAGGTGGCGATCGTTCCCCCCACAGGTGAGAGGCCGATGGCAAGAACCACCGCGGCAAAAGCGGCGATGGCAAGGCGTCGCGGACCCATCGTCGCATGTACCGGTATGGGGAAGACTCGCGCTTGACGCAACACCTCCCCGAAGGACGGCAGGGATGGAATCGTCAGGCGAATGACCGGGCCCGAACCCGCCTGATCGGGGTGAGCCGCACCGTGATCGTTGCCAACGGGTGCCGGTCGGCTTGCCGTCGCACTCTCGGGAACAGGAACAGGTACCAACCCACGATCAACCGTCACGGTGTCCAGGTTGGATGGTGTGTGGCGTACAAACCGGGTTGTGAATAGGCGACGCCAACGTGAACCGATCATCGCCAGCGACACGAGGGTCGAGGCAAATCCCAGAAGGAACACCCATATGATGGAACCGGATTCCGTCCGGTTCGCATGAGGCAGGCGCGCCATCGGTTGTCAGGTTCCGTTCGTCAGCGGATGTGTCCGCACCGAAGAGTCTACGCGCCAAGTCCCCGAATGTTCTGTGACGCGGGTCACCCAGATGCACATGATCTTGACAACGGTCTCAGCCGGGGCATGACCCATCCCATTGGCCGGATCACTTCACTGCCGAACACTTGCGCGGAATGGCCCCCACCCCACAGGGAGGGAGGATCACGAAAACTGGGGGAGGAAACGTGCCTCGGCGGTGAAGAGTTCGCCAACCATTTCGCGGATGCGTGAGAGGGGAAGCAGGGCACCGGTCAGGGGATCCATCTGCACCGCCCGCACGATCATCTCGCGGTCACCGGTCAGGGCACCTTCGACAGCGAGTGCCTGCACGTTCACATTCGTGCGATTGATCGCCGCCAGTTGTTCGGGCAGGTCGCCGATGGCACAGGGATGCACGCCCGCACCGTCCACCAGGCAGGGAACCTCGACGTTGCACGCCGGTGGCAGGTTGGAGATGAGTACCGACCCGGCACCACCGCCCCGGAACGCGCTGCGCCCCCACGTGTTCGGCACGTTGGCGTTCATCACGTACGGGACATTGGTCTCCATCGCGTTCACAATGAACGAACAGTATTCATTGGTACGGGCGGTCTCTACCGGTTCCTGTCCGGAAGCCTGACGGGCCATCCGTTCCTCATGCGGGTCGCGGCGGTTCACGCAGATGTCGTAATAGTCCCAACGGGGGGTCGTGAAGGCCTCGATGAGATCCGGCGTGGTGCGGAACCACGGCACGTACTCCGACATGTGATGGGTGGATTCGGTAACGAAGTAGCCGAAATGGCGCATCACCTCGAAGCGCACGCGGTCCTCATCGAAGATCGCCGCATCGTCCATCTTCTCGCGCAGGAGAGGGTAGAGGTCCTCGCCCCGTCCGCCACCGTGACCTCGACGCAGGTCGAGGTACCACGCCTGATGGTTGATGCCGGCGCACCAGAAACTCATCTCCGCAAACGGCACACCCATGAAGCGGGCGAGGCGTTCGGCAGTGCCCTGCACGCTATGGCAGAGGCCAATGGACCGCACCTTGGTGGACTGCGACCACGCCCACATGTTGAGGTTCATGGGGTTGGAGTAATTAATGAACAAGGCGTGGGGGCAGAGTTCCTCCATGTCGCGCGCGATGCCCTGGAAGACCGGGACCGTGCGCAAGCCCCGGAAGACGCCTCCCGGTCCGAGGGTGTCTCCGACGGTCTGGTCGATGCCATAGCGCCGCGGGATCTCCACGTCGTGCGCGTACATGTCGAGACCGCCGACCTGGATCGAACAGATGACGTAGTCGGCACCATCGAGGGCAGCGCGACGGTCAGTCGTGGTGATGATCCGGGCGGGCAGGTGTTCCTGCACGACCAGCCGTTCGGCAAGGGCGCCGATCAGTTCCAACCGTCCGGCGTCGATATCCATCAGGACAATCTCGCTTGCCTGCAAGGCCGGCCAGGAAAGAAGGTCGGTAAGCAGGCGTTTGGCAAAGACGACGCTTCCCGCGCCGATCATCACGATCCGTGGCATGGCAGTCCTTCCGGGGGAGGTGGTAGAGCACGGTCCCAAGCGAAGCGTCCCTGAATCATGGGCGATGGGTACGAGGATGCTGGGGTGTTCGGCTATCGCCCGCCAGTCTACCGAGTACCGTTCGATGAAGCGGTGCCGATCATTCGGCGTCGGTGGCCTTACGCCGCCGTCGCAACGGCGCCGGGGGACGTCCAGGCAAGGCGGGGGACCGACTGCAAGTCTCCAACGCGCACGGCACCATCGGCAAAGGCGTTCAGTCCATCGAGTTCACGCGTACCGAAACCGTAGTGCAAGGTGGAAAAATAGCGTTCCAGCAGGGATGCCGGCAGCTTCTCCAGCGGGGCAAGGCGCCGCGCCAGTGCCGGGGCGTCACGCAGTCCAGCGTCGCGGGCTTGTGTAAGGATCGATGTCACCTCCGCGACGGTCTCCGGAAACCGTTCAGCGTAGGCACGACGCGCCGCCCAGAC
>DDYL01000019.1:6071-15838 GCA_002347925.1 Chloroflexi bacterium UBA2235
GTCCACGTGCCGGGTTCAGGCTTCCAGAGGACACGCAAGGCCGGGTCGCCGATCAGGAGACGCGCCACCAGCGGGTCGGTCGCCTCATCCTTGCGCGCCGGTGACAAGTCCGACGGTCCTTGGAGGCCGCTTGTGCCCGGCATCTCCGGCACGAAGACTGGCGAGACGCCCCACCATTCCCGCAGGAGGATCTTCGCCAGGACCCAGGACGTCGCCGACGTGGACGTCAGTCCGACCCGCGCGCCATCCAGACTGGTTGGTGGCACCGACGATACGAGGGCGATGCTCATCACCGGCCCATCGGAGGCGATCCCCAGGTCAGGAAGCAGGCAGAGGTCGGCGGCGTTACGCAGGTATTCGATTGAGGACATCGGAGAGATGTCGAGTTCCCCAGCCAGGATTTGCCGGTTGAGTGCGCTTGGCACTCCCGGCTGCAGATGCATCCGGTCAGAACCGCGTCGCATTTCCAGGCCATGCAAATGCGGGGCGCAGTTGAGGAAGGCAATGTGACCGACGCGGGGCAGGTTCACCGCAGTGCCCCCACCGCCCCTGCCTGCACCGTCATGGTGGTTGGCAGGTCGTCCGACGGATCGTCGTCTCGGGAGAAGCGGCGCATCACGTTGTAGGTGGTATCGCGTTGCACCGGTTCGCGCCCGCCGTCGCGGATGACCCGCAGGAGTTCGTTCCGTCCCATCTCGTGCGGGGTGTGCGCCCCGGCCATGTGGTAGATCCGCTCCTCAACGACAGTACCGTCCAGATCGTCAACCCCGAACTCCAGGAGCATCTGCGCGGTGTCGAGACCGAGCATGATCCAGTAGGCCTTCAGGTGCGGAATGTTGTCGAGCATCAGTCGGCTGATGGCGAAGATGCGCGCCGTCTCGAGCGGGGTGGCCATCGGCAGATCAGACATGCGGTTGTTGGCGTTGTGGAAGCGCAGGGGGATGAAGACCTGGAATCCATTGGTCTCGTCCTGCAGTTCGCGCAGGCGGAGTAGATGGTCGATGCGGTCGGCAGCGGTCTCGATGTGGCCATAAAGCATCGTCGAGTTGGTGCGGATCCCAAGGCCATGGGCGGTGCGGTGGACGGCAAGCCAGTCCTCGGCAGTGGACTTGTAGCCGCAGATTCGACGCCGGACAGCCGGGGCGAAGATCTCGGCACCGCCACCGGGCATGGACCCGAGGCCGGCATCGCGCAGCTCGTGCAGGACTTCCGCATACGACTTGCCCGTGATGCGTGCGAACCACCAGATCTCGACAGCGGTGAAAGCCTTGAGGTGGACGTTTGGCAACGCATCCGAAAGCGCGCGAAGCATGTCGACGTAGTAATCGAATGGAAGATCCGGGTGCAGGCCGTTGACGATGTGGAGTTCGGTGATGGGCAGGGCGGCGACGGTCGTGCGTGCGGTCGCGACCGCCTCGGCGACGGTCATGGTGTAGGCACCGGCCTCGCCATCGTCACGCCTGAAGGAGCAGAAGGCGCACTTGGCCTTGCAGACGTTGGTCAGGTTCAGGTGGCGGTTGATATTGAAAAAGACGGTGTCGCCGGAAATGCGACGTTGCGCGTGGCGGGCCAACCGTCCAAGCCAGAGGAGATCGGGGGCGGCGAAGAGGGCCATGCCATCGACGGCGGATAGGCGTTCACCGGCATGCACCTTGCGTTCAATCTCGGCCAGGATGTGGTCTGGCGGGGCCGGCAATCTTTCGCGGACGCGCCGGAACAAGGGCACGGATGCCTTGCCTGACGTTGTGGAGGTGCCTTCCGGCGACGTTTCGGCGGAGAAGGACGGTGTGTTCCCCGCAAGCGGATCCAGAAGGTCCCGGTCGGCGACCATCCGTACGTGGCCACCCTCGTCTTCCGGCAGGACCAAAGGGTCTCGGCGCAGGCCGTTCGCTCCGGAACCAGTGGCATCTGATAAATCGTGAGTGAGTGCCAGTGGTGGTGCGGGAATGGTTCTGGCCATCTTTTCCCTCCGGACTGTCAGTGACAGAGCAAGAATAGACCGGCGTTTCATTGTGTCGACAGAGGCCGGGCCGGGCGTGCCGTTACAGATTGGGGTCAGGTTTCCCGCGGGCAACGCAGGTGGTCGCGACACGTTCGGTTCCCATCCCCGATGGCCGGTCGGCCCCGGATGGTGCTACGGTGGCGCNNACATGCCAGGAACCGGGTTTCCTGCGGGTGATGACGGGTCTCCGCACCGTCTGATCGTCGTCGATCCCCACTGGGAGGCAACGTGGCCACTGGTGGCAGAGGCCCTGCATCAAGTCTGGGCCGGGCCGGTTCCGGTAACGCTGTTGCGTCACGATGCACCGTCAACCGTGACGGTCAGTGACCTTGTGCGTCGTGCCGGGATCGATCCTTCGCAGGTAGCCCAACTGATCTCCCTCGGGATTCCGATGGTGCCAGGCGACTTGGAATACCTGCCTTCGCTGCGTGAGGTAGCCCTCTCGCCCCGGTCGGGATATGGGTCAGGGGTCTCCGAGGATCTCGCCGCGGTCTTCGCCTCGTCCGGCATCCGGCACCACGCCCACACCGCCGAAGGGTTCTGGGGGCAGTCGGTGGCCGAATATGCCCTCGCACTCACGCTGTCCGGGTTGCGTCGCATCCCGCAATTGCATCAGGCGATGCAATCCGACCTGCGCGTCTGGGATTACTCGCCGGGTGGTGGTGACCGCCCGTTCGCACACCGTGGTGCCCAGTTCGGAGACGATGATCGCTTCACCAGTGGCACCATCGCCGGCAAGCGCGTACGGGTGATCGGGGCGGGCAATATCGGTAGCCGGTATGCATCGTTCTGTGCATCCCTCGGTGCGGATGTGTCGGTCTACGATCCGCACGCCCCGGAACCGGCTTTCCATCGGGCAGGGGCACGGCGCGAATGGCATCTGGATCGCCTGGTGTCCGATGCCGAGATCTTTGCCCCTCTGGTTCCGCTGATCCCGGCGACCCGCGGGCTGGTCACTGCCGACCTCGTGGACGCATTGCCTCACGGATCACTGGTGATCTGGGCGACGCGCGCGGGGGTCTGTGACACCGCGGCGGTGCGCCGGCGCGTGCTTGCCGACGAGATTGCCCTGGCGGCCGACGTCTTTGACGTGGAACCCGTGCCACTGGATGACCCGTTGCTTGGGCGGGCGAACGTGGTGCACACGCCGCACAACGCTGGACGCACGCGCCACGCCAACCGGCAGTGGGCGTTGCTGATTACCGCACCGTTCCGGCCGATGCCCTGACCTGCACCGGCCAGGTCGCGGGCAAGTCCCCACCGCATCGGTCATTGAATGACGCTTCGCTAACGGTTGCAGGGGGAGACCCAATCGACGGCCCGGGTGAAAAGGGTGCGGAAGGTCGGGTGGTCGAGTGACCGCCGGTCGTGTCCCGACGCCAGGAAGACAACCCGTCCACTCCCGTGAGTGGTCACGTAGACCATCGGGTGACCATCGGCGGTGGCAAGGGTGCAATCCTCGCGGATGGTGACAAGGTTCGGGCGATCACCGAAGTCACCGGTGATCTCGTAGAACTCATCGTCATTGTCGTGGTCGTAATCCTCAAGGCCGGCGGTGATGGGGTGCACCTGAGAGAGGATGCGGACACTCATTGTGGGAGAGAGCGGGTTCCTCGGAGGCGGCGCCACATCCACTGCGTGCAGGAAATCCGGCGACGTGAGGTGGACGCTGTTCGCGACGTGCACGCCAACGTAGCCCGCCCCGGCATCGATACGCGACTGGATCGCAAAGTACTCCCGGTCACTTGGACGCAAGGCCGTCGAGGCATTCACGATCACGTCGATTTTGGCGAGGCTTTCCGGGGTCAGGACGCGGATGTCATCGGTCACCACACGGGCCCGGGCATCGCACGCGCGGAGCAGGGAACCGAGAGATGCCCAGTGCGCGGGCTGGTTATGGAACTGGGTGATCTGTCCATCCGGTTGTCCCAAGAGAAGGAGCACCCGGGGAGAGACGTGAGGCTTGGGAACTTTGGCGGTCATGATGACAACTCCGTGGGCGCGGCAGTGAATCCGGTGTCACGAGGCAGTTGTGCGCACCATCACGCCAGACTGCTGATCCCGACCACCCCACCGCCGATGGATTACCTGCACCTCGCTACTGCGCGTCGCTGCCACCCTGAAACACCATAGGGCAGGGACGGCGCAATTTCATCCGGGTAAACCCCAATGGGGGTTCCAGACGACCTCCCAGAGGTGTCGGTCCGGGTCCTGGAAGTAGCCCGCGTACCCTCCCCAGAACGTCGCCTGCGCCGGTTTCACGATCACCGCGCCCGCTTCCAGTGCGCGGGCCATGGTGGCATCCACTTCGGCCTCAGACGCGACGTTGTGGCCAATGGTCATCTCGGTGCGTCCCGGTCCGTGGGGCGGTTCGGAGGGAATGCCGGCATCGTGGGCGATGCTTGCCCTGGGAAAGAGGGCTAGTTTCAGTCCGCCCTCGAGNNGGGAACCCCAGACCATCGCGGTAGAAGCGGACGGCGCGTTCGAGGTCGTCAACTCCCAGTGTCAGGACGGTGATCCGTGGTTTCATGGGCGGGGTTCCCTCACTTCGGGATAGTGGTGACGATTGCCTGGATGGCCTCGATGGCGACGGCGAAGTACAGGCCCCTGACATCCGTGCCGAAGTCGTTCTTGAGCCCCATGGTGTTCATGCCAACTACCTCGCCCTTGAGCGAGACGAGGGGGCCGCCGCTGTTCCCCGGGTTCAGGGGGGCATCGGTTTGTACGTAGGTCACGCCCTGCATCGTGCGGTGGGTCGAGTACACCCCGCGCGTGATCGACGGACCTCCGCGCAGGTCGAGGGCGTACCCGACGGCCATCAGGGTGTCGCCGGGCCGGAGGGATTTGGAGTTGGCGAGGGTCACTACCGGAAGCCGGCTTCCAGACACCTTGATGAGGGCGATGTCCTGTTTCGCGTCTCGGGCAACGACCTGCCCGATGAGGGTCTTGCCATCCTGGGTGCGGATCTCGGCGGTGGGGTTGGTGGACACGACATGGGCGTTGGTGGCGATGAGGTTGTCACGAACGACATAGCCGGTGCCCACGCTTGAGTTGGTGGCAATGTGCACGACCGATGGCAGGACGCGGGCGATGGCGTCGCGTTCGCTGAGGAGACCGGCAGCAGACCCCCCCGGCGCGGCTGCAACCGCAGTGGCCTTTGCCTGCATGGCAGCGGCAGTTGCGGTGGCCTTCGGAGTGATATCGGCGATGAAGCTGGCGGCATCGGCGTAGGCGGGCCACTTCTCCTGTGCCTGCCTCGCCTGTTCGATGGCAAGCGCGAGGTTGCCTTCCTCCACCTTGTAGATGGCCGATCCCAGAAGGGCGACGGCCTCGGCCTTGGCTTCGTTGGAGACCGGCGCGGGCACGGCGGTGGCAGGCGGTTGGGGGGACGCACTTCCTGCCTGGCCATCACGCGTCGTGCCGTTCCGTGTCGCGGACAGGTTGCCGGCCCATGCAAGCAGGGCAAAAAGCACGACCATCACGGTGATGGTTTGACCGGCAGTTGCGCGCTTGGAGACGGGCGGGGTGTAGCGGTCGGAAGCGGTGACGATCCGTGGGTTGGCAAGACCGATGCCATCAGGCCGGTAGTTGGTGCGGTTTGCGGGGACCACATCACCCCATCGCGTCGCCTCCGGATGTGCTGTCGCTTCACGTTCGGCGGTGGACGTGCCGGGCCGGGCCGCGTTCTTGGACCCGCTGAAGTCCAGGATCACGTCAATCACGCGTTCGCGTGGCTTGCCATCATCCACCGTGGCAACGGCTTGGGTTTCGCGTGGCCGTCCGCATCGTGTGCAGAAGCGCGCATCCGCAAGCAGTGCCGTTCCGCAGGCCGTGCAATACATCCCCTGCCCTTTTACCCCGGATTGCAGGCCTCCTTGCACCGGGGCGTCTCCGGCCATTCTCGCACGCCGCACCGTCCCCCACCCCTCCAAAGAAGATGCGCCCCGCAGTTCCGGATTGAAATCCCCTTTGCCAACGCAGCCCGGGGTGGCAACCGGCACGGGTTTGTTGCGGTCAGGCGGTGGCTATGCCGATTGGCATCGGATGGCGCGGATCCCAGATCCACCCCTCAAGCAGGAGTGTGGCTTCGGTGGTCGGGACGAGTGAGGCCAGGTTGGCGCGATATTTCCACATCGCCGCGGCCGATATCGCCGCGTCGAACGCATCCTCGGACACCCTTGCAAGGCTTTCGATGTCTGGCCGGAAGCACGGGATACCGAGGTGGTCGGCCAGGCCAGGCACACCATCCTGCAATCTGGCGTTCGGCGAGGCGTGCGTTGCAAGCCACACATCGCGCGCGCGTGGATCACTCTTCACGACTGGTCCCGTGAAGCTTCGCGGGTAGATCTCGATGACACGAGGCCATGCCGGCGGGTCGAATGGCCACACCGAGAACCCGGCGTCGCGGAGGGTGGCCAGTCCGGGCATGCCCCGCAGCGACCCGGTTCCCACCGCGCCGGCACCACCGATCTGGAAGACGGACTTGGGTTGCGACCCACCGATCGGGGGGACGGCACGGTCGGTGCAACGCAAGTGGTCCGGGGTGTCGGCAGGACGATGCTTGCCGGGTTTGCCCCAGAACGGCCGGTCGCATGACGCCAACCACGATTCGCCGTTTGCACCAACATGTCGCCACAGGTCGGCGATGGTGGGAATGTTCCGGTCGCGCGCGAACCAAGCCGGCATTCCGAAGGCGAAGTCGAACCCGACCACGAAATGCGGATCATTGGTCGCGAGGGTGATCAGGTGGTCGAACACCGCTTCGCGCGTCCGGCCATTTTCAAGTCGCACCACGATCCCGTCGATGGCCTCGGCAATCCAGATCTTGCGGTGACCGCCCTGAATGGCCCCGGACCAGTCAACCGCGATGACGCGTCTCAGGTCCATGGGAACCGGTGTCCGCCCTCGAACTGTTGTGGCCCCCGACGGGTCATCCGTGACGGGGTAAGGCGAGGTTCCTGGCAGATCCGGGCGGTTCGGAAGCATCCCATCGGGCACGGCACCATCATGGCACAGCAAACCGCCGGGATTTCCGACCGGGAAGATCCTCGCCGGTGCCCCCGGAACACCCCGAACCCGGCTACACTCGTAGAAACCGGTTCACAGTGACTTCCATTCTGAAGCACTGCCAGGCGTGCGCAAGGTCAGTGCGCCCGGGTCGTCGGGGGGCGATGGTGAGCAACTACGGAGATCGCGCCAGGGAATGGCGAACCAGTTCCATACCGATTGTCCCGGAGACTGGCCGTGCACCCCGTTGGGTTCCGGATTCCACTGCCCCGGACTGTCCGCCTTCGGACTGGCAACGCGGTGGTGTCGATGATGCTTCAGACCGTGCCGATGCTGGGCTTGCAACGGGTCTATTGCGTCGGCGGAACGATGTTGCCGACCGCCGACCATCGTCCGGGCTTGGGTGCCGGGTGGATGACATCCGGGCCTGGATCGACGCACACCCTATTGAGGCGTGCTTGGGTCAGGGGAGCGCACACGGTGCAGACGGGGCGTGGCGGGCCGACACCGATGCATCATCAACCGATGAAGCCGGTAGCGCATCTTCCCGGCGCGGTGCGGTGATTGACTGGGAAGTGGCGGAGACGCAGGTGCGGGGCATTCATCTCTGCCTCGCGGTAACCCCCGAGGTGATCCTCGACGCATTGGCGGTCAACGCCAACGTGATCGTCTCGCGCCGGGCAGTCTTTGCTGCCGTCGCGTGTTGTGGCACCCAGAATGCGATGATGGCGAACGCGAAGTGGGCGGCCATCCTGTCCCGCCACAGTCTCTCGTGCGTCAGTGTCCGGGAACGGGTCGGCGCCTGTTCGGGAGATCACACCACCGAAGCATCGCGTGAGGATGACGCAGATGCCGCCTTCATACTCGGGGAATGGGCGGATGGATTGCGCCGGGCCTTTCCCGGCGTGACGGTCACGTTGTAACCGAACCCCTTTCCACCCCGTTTGCCCCGATCTTCCCCGGCTCGCGGGTACGGAACGCGTTTCCGGCTAGACAGTTCCCCGTTGCCCAATGGTTGCCGCCAGCGATCGCGCGAGGGTCAGGACGGTCTTGAGATCCGGCAGGGGATGCTCGTCAACCGGTACGCCCGGGGGGAGCGCATCTCCGTCAGAAAACCAGGGAGCTGGTGTGGGGGTGACCGATGCGGAAGCGGGGTCAGGGAACACAATCCCGGTGTCCCTGGCGTGCTTGCGTTCAACCAGTGCCAGAGGCCGTCGCACGGTCCGGTAAAGGACTTGTGCGGCCTCAAGGCAGGTACGCGACGTTGGCAGATTGGTCGGGAGGGTCCATTTCTGGCGGTCGACTTCCTGCGTGCCCGACGTGAGGCTTGCCATTCCAAGCATGGCCGCCCCAATCGCCGGGAGACGTTCGGCCGGCAGTGACCGGCGCAGGGCGTCCAGATAGGCACGGCGCGCACGGGAGTAGTCACCGAGGCCAATCGAGGCATGGCCAAGGGTAATCAGGTTGCGGGACATGCCTCGTTCCTGTCCCAGTTGCCGCATCTGGTAGTTGCTGCGTTCGGCAGCATCCAGGGCGAGAGAGGCATTTCCTTCCAGGAATTCCAGTTCCGCAAGCGTGCCGGTGGCATACATCAGACCAGTGCTGCTTCCGTAGGTGGTGAGGTCACGGATGGAACCCTCAATCAGGCCTCGGGCAACCAGCAAGTTTCCGGCGACCATCTCGGCCGCGCCTTCGGTGAACTGCACAAGGGCACGGCCAATGGGCATCACATTCGCCTCGAAGACCGACCGCGCTTCCGATAGCCACTGGGTGGCACTGACATAGTCGAGACGGTCGCATGCCAGAAGCCCGAGGTGCCAAAAAGAGATGCCCTGGCGGTAGGTGAGTTTGTTGGCCCCGGCCTTGCGGGACGCATCGATCCAGTATTCGGAAGCACGATCATCGTCGCCCCGGGCACGGGCCAGAACGGCCAGGTGGTGCAAGGCATCCGTTTCACTGCGAACCGGACCATGAACGCGGGCCAAGGTGATTGCATCGGCCAGGTAACCGCCCGCCCCGACATCATCACCACTCAGGGCAGAGAGGTGCCCGGCCATGGTCAAGGCACCGGCGAGTTGGTCACCGGCGATTTCGGTCTCGGGGATGCGCTGCCCGTTCGCTTCGAGTAGCCGGCGCAACCACGTCAGACCCTCCAGACGATATCCCTGAAGCCACCAGAAGTACTCGAGGTTCACCAGAAGGGAGAGTGCATCGGCGACCTCCCCGGACTCCGAGAGGAACTGAAGTGCCTCACGGATATTAGGCAGATCCGCGTCAAGGCGCTTCAGTAACTGGTCGGCAACAATCCCGCGCATTGCCGGGGCCAGCTCAGCCGCGAGACGTGAGTAGTACGACGCATGCCGGCGGCGGATGTCACCGGTATCTCCGCGCGCTTTCAGCAACTCCATCCCGTATGCGCGGATGGTCTCCAGCATCGTGAAGCGCGTCTCACCATCCGGAAACGATCGCCGGAGAACCAGACTGTTCTCGACGAGCGATCCCAGTCGGTTGAGGACGTCACCGGACGACGGGGCTTCCGGCACGGGACGCATCGCCGACATTCCCCACCCATCTTCAGGCAAGCGCCCCGCAGAGGGAGAAGGCAGATCGGCAGGGTCCGGAGAGACGATGGCAAGGATTGCGTCCAGGGATGCGCCGCCGACGAGGACACTCATGTCGGCCAGGAGCCGGACCTCGGCGGGATGCAACAGGCTCTGGCTCCACTGGATGGCATGACGGAGGGTCTGGTGACGGGCAA
>DDYL01000019.1:15921-18048 GCA_002347925.1 Chloroflexi bacterium UBA2235
CGGCAACCCGTCAAGCAGGCGGCAAATGGCAACCGTGGCGTCGAGGTCCTGGGTGGTTGCGGGAAAGCCCGGCTCGATGGCCCGCGCACGGTCGATGAAGAGTTGCACCGCCGGATTGGTCTGGATGGGTGCACTGTCGCCATCTGTCGTTCCGGCAGCAGGGACNNACGAGGACCGCAACGTCAGGCGCATTGCTCACGAGGTGGGAGACATCCTTCGAGGCACCGATGACGTGTTCGAAGTTGTCCAGGACGAGGAGGCGACGCTGCCCGGCGAGGAAGTTGGCAAGTGCCGACGAAAGGTCGGTCGCTGGTACGTCAAAGAGCCCGACCGACCTGGCGATGGCCGGAAGGACGAGCGACTCATCCGTCAGTTCCGCCAGCGTCACCACCACGACACCGTCCGGGAACGATTCGCGCACGTGGTGGGCGAGTTCGATCGCAAGCCTGGTCTTGCCGGCACCGGGAGGTCCTACGATGGTCGTGAGGGGTGCCGACTGCACGACGTCCTTCAGGATTGCAAGATCGGTTTCCCGCCCGATGAACCGGGTAGGCACGTGCAATCGCCCCGCGTTCTTCACGGTGGAAGCGATCATTGGTCCCTCGTGCGCAGCCCCTCCGGCAGTGCGTGCCAGAAAGGCGTTCACCGCTTCCGCCCCCCACCGTCGACGCAGGATCGATGCGAGGGCATCCAGCCCTTCCCGGTGTTTCCGGAAGTACTCGCTGCGCGAGATGTTGAGGCGTGCCTGGATTGTGGCAACCGGCAATCCGTCGACATACCGCAGGCGCAAGGCCTCGGCGCGCCGGTGCGCCCGAGCGACCACCGGGGAGGACCGCTTTGTGGCGTCTGGGGATGGGGGTTCGGTGTGATGGGCAGGCAGGGGCGCCCCGGAAGGATCCACCCCATCAGCCCGGAGTGGCAACACGCTTGGAACCTGGCGGTCCGAGGGGCGTGGTATCCGGGGTTGGAGACTGATCAGTGCGTCATAGATGTCCTGCGCGAGGACAGCGCCGGGAACCTCCGGGGACATGTGATCAGAGAGATTGCGTCGGCCTTTGCGCCGATTGCGCCGGTCCCGTGCGTCAACAGCAATGGACGCGAACGGGTGGGACTGCAGGACGGTCTGGTCGTGCAGGTGCACGAGGACATCGTGGAGAGCCTCCACGAAGGTGTCATTCCCGGGTTGGTCGAGGGTTTCCGGCACTATTGGTGATCCGTGTCCAAATTGCACCTATTCCCCGGTTGCAAGGGTTCGGTCATGCGAGCAGCGATGGACTGTTTCCGAGATCACGGTACCCGAAACACGAGGCATCGCCAGTGAACACGGGTGTCATATCGGTCTCATCTAGCATGCGGTCGCGCTACCAGGCGTGCCGCCGTTTTCCATAATAGACCATCCGTTTACCTGCGCTTGTCTTCACTTGGGATCGCCGGTGCCCGCGCCGGCTGGCCCTCCCACGTTCCGTCAGGTCGAGACCACCGGCACGTGAAGTCGGCGGGATCAGCACAACCGGCCGGGATGAACCACCTTCCGGATCACCCAGGCGCAGTGACGTACCCGTCGCGGAGGTCGGCGGCGATTCGTTCGGGATCACGCCCACGCGGGTCGCCAATGCCACCACCACCCGGGAGGTCCATGACGATCTCCATGCCCTGAGGCACATGCGTGGTGGCCTTGGGATGGGGTCTCTGAGGGGGTAGGGGTGGATCGGACGGCACGATCTCACGCAGGAAGTAGTCGCCGAGGCCACCGGCATGCCCGCCGTCACGTCCGGGTGCGGCAACCCGGGTGCGGTCGAAGAACGGTGAGAACCGGAGGTCTCCAGTGGTCCCATCGGCACGTATGACGAGCCGGTGTCCGAGGCCACCCCGGTGTGTCCCGGCACCGCCGGAACCGGGCCGGAGGCTGCGTTCCATGATGAGCAGCGGCGCGCGCGCCTCGACGATTTCCGCAGGAACGCCACGCACTCCGGATGGAAATGCGGTGCTGGAGAGGCCGTCCTTGGTCGGGCGCGCCCCCATCCCGCCGGAGTTGAAGAAGGCCATCGAGAACCGTCTTCCGCCCCCCGCGCCATCTCCCCCTTGCCGGTTATCCGAACCTGAGAATTGCGTGATCCACAGGCTAGA
>DDYL01000033.1 GCA_002347925.1 Chloroflexi bacterium UBA2235
GGGATCACCTCGGCCTGGGTCACGAAACTGAACCGGGCCAGTTTGCCCCGGAACCCTCGAGGCGGATTGTTCTCGATCGCACGAGACAGGAACTCATTCAGCTTGCTTGTGGAAATGCGTTCCTGACGGACGGCATGTACAAGTTTCGCCTCGTCAAGCACCTTGCGTGCCCGTTGGCCCGTCAGTGCCGATATGAAGACAACCGGCGCCCATCGCATGAAGTTCAGGTCGCGGCCAAGTTCCTCCAGATACCGTGCTGCGGTATAGGTGTCCTTGTCGGGGACGGCATCCCACTTGTTCACCACCACCACAACGCCACGTCCCTGTGCCTCAATCTCGCCGGCAATATGGACATCCTGCGCGGTCACACCTTCGATGGCATCGATCATGATGATGGACACGTCGGACCTGCCGATTGCACGGAACGACCGCAGGACACTGTATTTCTCGATCCCGGGTTCCACCCGGCCCCGGCGGCGGATGCCTGCCGTGTCGATCAACACCATCTCTTGGTCGTCATGAGTGACCACGCTGTCAATGGCATCCCGGGTCGTTCCGGGAATGTCGCTGACTACAGCACGCTGCTCGCCAAGCAAGCGGTTGAGGAGACTTGACTTTCCGACGTTCGGTCGACCGACAATCGCGATCTTGAGCCGGGTGTCCTCAACAACCTCGTCACGAGGCGCCGGGGGAAGACGTTCGATGATCGCGTCCAGGAGGTCCCCGACGTTCGCTGCGTGATACGCCGAAACCGGGATCACTTCATCAAATCCAAGGACCCAGAATTCGGCGGAGGATGTACGCCGGCCATCGTTGTCAGCCTTGCCGGGGACAACCACCACGGGCCGTGCCTCGCGGTCGGCCTTGAGTCCGGCGCGTCCAAGGCCACTACGCAACATCTGGCCAATCTCATGATCGGCAGCGGTCACACCATCGACCGAGTCCGTGGCGAACAAGATGACGTCGGCCTCCTCAATGGCTACCCGCACCTGGGCTGCGACGCCTGTGAGGATTGCATCAGTTGGTCGCAACTCAAGGCCTCCGGTATCGATCAGGGTGAAGACACGGCCACCCCACTCGACTTCGCCGTAGAGGCGATCCCGGGTCGTCCCCGGCAGGTCTTCGACGATCGCCCGACGCTGTCCCGTCAAGCGGTTGAAGAGCGTGGACTTCCCCACATTGGGTCGTCCGACAATTGCGACCACAGGCCGGGGATGGGCCCCGGGGGGAAGGGCCAGGCTTCCGAGTTCCATGCCCTCGGCTGACATGCCAGCCGCCACTGCTTCATGGGTCATGGACACGTCCATGCGTTGGTCTCCATTCCGTCGACCAGGACCAGCCATGTTCCGGCCAGTCGTCGATCACGTGGGGAACACACCAGGACGATTCGTCATGGCGGTTCCGGCCAGTTACACAATTGCGAGCGCGCGACCGACCACCTGCCGTGATGATCGCGCGCGCGGTTCAGCCCCGGCCGCTTCAAGAAGTGCGTTCACGACATCCGGAATCGTGCGCACTGGAACCACCGTTGCCAACGTGGAGGCCCGCAACTCCGCCAACGTGGTCCCATCCAGGAACGCGTGCCCGGCATCATCAAGCGCGACCCGCGGGATGAAATACAGGTCTCCTGCACCGATCCCTGCCGCAACTGCAGCTGATGCCAGATCACGGCCTCCAAGCAATCCCGAAACAGTCACCACCGGCCCGAACAGCGAGTTCGTGATCACCTCGGTGCGCATGGACACGTTTGGCACACCGGACATCTCAGTGGCAATCTGCTGCAAGGTCGGTCCAATCAGGGTGGCGCACGCCATCACCCCCGAAACCGGTCTGGGCAGGCCGTCGGCCAACGTGGTCCGACGCATCCGTCGCCAGTCGTCAAGCAAGGCCCGGACCATCCCGATGCCATTCTCGTACTGGACATACCCGTCGTACTTGACCGAACCGGGGACCGGCTTTCCGGCAAGGAGGTAAACCTCATCCGACAGGAATAGCCAGGTGTGGTTCCGCTCCTTCTCGAACTTACGTTGCAAGGGTCTCGCCCACGCGATCAGGCGCTTCGCCTCATCGGCGGTGACCAGCCGGAGCATCGGTGCCGATGCAGTTCGCTGTTCAAGGCCCTGGCGGTGCACCGCGTCCAGGTCCGGACGTGCGAGCTGCTCGTCTAGTCGTCGCCTGAGGCCATCCTGCCGATCAAACCGCTGTTGCGTCAAACCAACAGGCACAACTGCCAGCGACAGCACATTCGGCCAACGCGACGCCAGGTCAGCGACGGTCTTTTCCAAGTGGACACCATCGTTCCACTCCGGCGTCAGAACAACCTGCGTGTGGACCTTGATCCCCCAACTTGCCAGACGGTCCAACTGTTCCAGGATGTCAGGAGAGGTCGGATTGCCAAGCAATCGCCGCCGTACTTCAAGATCGGTCGCGTGGACCGACACGTAGAGGGGCGAAAGATGCTGGTCGTGGATCTTCCGCCAGTCATCATCAGTGAGGTTCGTGAGAGTGACGAAATTCGCCGCGAGGAACGAATAGCGGAAGTCGTCGTCCTTCAAGTAGATGGCGCGGCGCATCTTCGCCGGCGACTGATCTACAAAGCAGAATACGCACCGGTTGTTGCAGATCCTGATCCCGTCTTCGGTCGGATCAACAAACTCAAGTCCAAGTCCGTCCTCAGTATCCAGACCCGCAGCGAGCCTCGACTGTCCCGGCATGGCAGCCGGTTCCCACTGGATTGAAACCTCATCAGCGGATGCGAAGACATGCACGTCAATCACATCGTGGACGGCCTGACCGTCAATTGCGATCAAGCGATCACCCGGCCGGATCCCATGTGCTTCGGCAACACTGCCGTTCGCGACCGCTTTTACCGTAAGCATCAAAAGACAAGTCTATCAGGTATTCCAAGCGGTTCTGGAACCCTGTTTGGCTGCCCCAATCTGGAAACATGACGCAAACGTCGTCGCCTGGCACGCCCAGTCACTTCACCCGCACCTCATCGAAACAACCAACAATCCCAGCATGACAAGGGCTGGTGGGATGAATGGCTGTCCGGATGGATCGACAAACTCGCCTGTCACGGTGACCGTCGCCAGAACAATTCCGGCGAGCAAGACTGCACCAACCCGCATGGATCTGGCACGCAATGCCACGACCGCACCGGCAACAATCAACGATGGAACCATCGCGCTTGGCGTGGACGCAGACACAACCGCCGTGGCAATCACGGATAAGGCGACGGCCCCCTCAACCGCCATCCGACGCAATACCGGGTACAGGCACCAGCCTACGGCTAGGACCACACCAAGCCAGATCGCCATGATGGTCACGAGCGTTCCTTCAGGAATGGACCCATTTGGCGTAACGGACTCACTCCCATGCGGAAAGTACCTCGCCAACAGGGAGATCAGCGCGATGTTCGACGGATCCGGCGCGAACACCACATCGCCTGCCATGCGGAAGAGCGGAGGAGCCCCGGCCACCATCGCAACACCCCACCCTGCAACCCCGAAAAGCCCGAGGGCGCCCCGTCGAACATCGTCAATCTCTGAGGAGATACGACCTGAGAGGGGCACTTCCGGACCCGGGATCACCAGGGTGTCCACCGACGGCACGCCAATGTCGTCAATTTCGGGATTTTCATCGAAGTCGTCGTCATCGAGACCTACGTGATCCCCAGGTCGACGCCCCAAGGCATACCCAACCGCCGACCCGGACAGCGACGGTGCAACCAGGACGACGATCAGGATCGCAACCGCTGAAACGCGATCGTAGCCTCGAAACACCCCCCACAAGACCGCACCAACCAGTCCGGCAACCACCGTGGAAACCCATGTCCACGGCATAGCGACGACCCACATCACAAACGCGAAAGCCGTAACCGCCAGGACGACCAAGACCCACCAGTTGGGATGTGACGGTAACGGTAACCCCGCGACACGCATCCCTTGAACGTCATGTCGCCCGGGGTCAAGGGCGCCGACCAAAGCAATCGCAATGACCCCGAAAGCGATTGTCGGCCCGGGTACCGCGCAACCATCCGGGCACGTGCCGGACACCGTTGCCCACGTTGGGTCACTCACGTGAATTGCGGCAAGCAATGGCAGCACCCCACACAGGGCCGTGCCAAATCCCAGTGCGTCGATCCGTTCTTTCGAACTGCGTCGCGCAATACCCAGCAGTCCGATTGCTATCGGAATCCCGACGGCAAGTCCAAACCAGGCCAGTCCGGGGATCCC
>DDYL01000079.1 GCA_002347925.1 Chloroflexi bacterium UBA2235
GACCTGGTTGCCACTGGGGTGTAGCGTGTCCGAGACCTTCAATCCCACATCTACTGGGGTGAAGTCGCCAAGACCTGTTGCCGCGCCACCAATCCACCAATCGTGATCGAACTCGCTTCTGAGGATGGTATTGGCATCTACACGGTGGGATACGTTGTCACGGAACGGGATCGGTGGTGACCCAAGGCTTGCCACTCCAAGGAGCAGTACTGCCACCAATGCTGCAACCCACGAAGCCCACTTTGCTAAAGGACCGAACCTTGAGGCACCTTCGAGGACCATTGCCACACCTAGGGCAACGCCGAGAGAGAACGGACCGTACAGTCGCCATGGAAACTGCACCAAGCGCAACGTCGGAAGGTTGACCCAGAGCGCATCGGACCACGTCGTGGTACAGAACCAGGTCACAGTGAGCAGGAGCGCTGGCCCGAGTACCGGTAGGGCAACTACCACTGCCGACTCGTCATTTCGCCGCCTGCGCAGCGGACCGGAGATCCCGATTCCTGTTAGGGAAACCAGTGTGATGACAGCGATGACCATATGCGTAGACGCTGGTTTCATGGGCGCGAATGTCGGCGCGATGCCCCACGGGTAGCGATACATCCAGGCCCAATCGACTGCGCCCGGCAGGACGGGAACAGCCGGCCCATGAAGGACGATGGGACGCGGCGGACCCCCGGATACATCCACCAGCTTCTCAAGCAACTGGGCAACGGGCATCGTGGCGTTCTCATAGTGGACCGCCGGAAGTTCCAAGATGCTTGGAATCCCTGTGGATGCCAGTAATCCTCCCGACACCAATCCCCCGAGTGCCACTCTGGCGAAGCCTAATCGAGCAGACGAAGGTGACGCGGCTACCCGCCCCACAATCCAGACAATTGCCGCCCCGAGTGCGAGCAGGCCGCTGAGTTGGTGGGTCAACACGATGGTCGCACCGGTGACGGCGGCAATGAGGACTGTCCGGATGGTTGCGCGCCTTGCGGCGATAAAGCACTGGTCGACGGCCAACAGGAACCACGGAACCAAGCCGAGCGAAAGTGCCTCCGGAAGGTTGCCCCGCAGATAAATGTTGATGACGAACGGATATGGCGCCAAAACGTACATGAGACTGCCGACAACCGCCGCAAATGGTGTGGATGTGCCATTCTGGCGCTGGTACGACACACGAACAAAATAGTATGTTCCGATGGCGCCGGATGCCATCGACCCAAGTCCGATCACCCGGAATGCGTTCCAGACCGATACGCCTGTGATCGTGAGGAGATGGCCGACCAAATAGACCATGGGCGAATAGAAGTTGAAGACCGGGTAGCCATATCCCCGGTACAGATCAGGTATCCACCGCGGGAATGCGAGCGTTTCGCGGAATACTAGGCGCATTGCGTAAATGCGCTGAAGATGCGTCTCTCCGGCGTCATCTGTCGCCCACAGATCCAGATCTGGGCGCAGCATGATCGACCACACGGGATACAACAGCACAAGCAGCAACGCGAGGGGAAGGGTGCCCTTGACGATTGGACGCATTCCTGACCCTACACGAACTTCATGACGTGCCGTGCCGCGGCGACGACAATCCCATCCTGGTTAGTCACCGTCACTGCCGCCACGAAGCGGTCCGCACCGGCATCGATCTCGTCGACGGCATGCGTCACTTCAACGGTGTCGCCAAACCGGACTGGCCGGATGAACCGGATGCGGTCGTAGCCATACGACACCGTCGACTGGTTGGTGCGACCAGTTAGCCACCGCCGGACCCACCGGGTTGAGGAGGCCGACATGTAGGCCACCAGCAACGCCCCGTGCGCGATGCGTTCGCCAAAGCGGGTGCCACGCGAGTACGCCTCGTCAACGTGCTGCGGATGGTCGTCCCCGGAAAGTTCTGCGAAGAGGTCGACATCGGCCTCCGTCACGGTCCGGGCATACGTCGCCGTCTGCCCGATCTCCACCACCTCGATCCCCCGCGGGGTCATTCCGCCGAACCGGTCAGTTCATGACGCACGATACGCACCCCCTCCACCAATCGCTGCAACTTCTGGAACGCTAGCCAACGCGGCACCTGAAAGAATCCGCAGTCGGGCAGGATGGTCAGTTTTTCCGGTGACACGTGGCGCAGTGCCTGCCGGATGCGGTCGGCGACCTCCTCGGCCGGCTCGACCCAGAACGACTTGATGTCGACCAGGCCTGCCCCAACATCCTTCGCCTTGGCGACCTCGCCCAAGAGTTCGAGTTCGATCATCTCGCGGTTCGCGAACTCAAGGACCAGTTCGTCGCAATCGGCGTCCATAAGCCCGGGGAACATCCAGTCGTAGCGTCGCTTGCCTCGTGGGCGGCTTCCAAGGTTTCCGAAGCAGACGTGAAGTCCGACCCGAACACCTCGTTCACGCACGCCCCGAACGGCGCGGTTGTACAGGCCAATCCAGTCATGCACTTCGCCGGGGATGATCGAGTAGGACGGTTCGTCGAGTTGGATGCACGTCACGCCGGCATCGGCGAGGGCGTGGAGTTCGCGGTTGACAACATCTGCCACCTCGTGCGCGAGGGCAAGGCGATCACCGTCGTACGCGTCCCCCTTGCGCAATTGCATGTGGATCGTCAGCGTCAGCGGGCCGGGGCACGTCATCTTGATGGCCCGGTCGGTCTGATGACGCGTGTACTGCCATTCCCCGACAATCCCGAGTCCATTGGGGCAGGAGATCTTGTCGGCTACGCGATAGCGTGGTGGCGAGTCGTAGCCGTACACGCCTTGTGTCCGCAGCGGCGGGATCTGTTCGAGGCCAGTGAAGAGGTCATAGAACCCCTGCACGAAGTACCACCGGCGCATCTCGCCGTCGGTGATGATGTCGATCCCGGCACGTTCCTGGTCGCGGATGGCGATGTTGACCGCATCATCGAAGGTCTCGCGCACATCGGTCTGGCCGTACTTGCCCTCACGGATCGCCTCCATGGCCGTCCAAACCCAACTGGGCAGGGCATAACTGCCAACCACGGAGGTCGGCAGGAGGGCGGGACCGGGGCGCGGGTTGAGTGCGGTCAGCATGGGGGTTGATCCTCAATTCGTCATTGCGTCTGGTTGTGGCCGGGCCAAGTTGAACCACTCCACCCCATCGCCCATTGATCTGTCTGCGCTTCGCCACCACTCCACCCCATCGCCCAGTGAACGCGAGTGGCTTCGCCATATGCCCGTGCATGGTGGCATACCATTCCACCCCACTGCCGGGATATTTCCATCCCTTGCG
>DDYL01000090.1 GCA_002347925.1 Chloroflexi bacterium UBA2235
TTTCGGGCAGGCACGCGCAGTACTCCGGCATGACCGGCCCGTGCGGATGCACGCGACCGGCAGGGAGGATGCCGGATGCCGATCCCCGACAGTTCACCCGCCCAGTTCGTGCCAATACCACCAGATCGATCGCCAGAAAGTAACCCATCGCAAACCCTTGACCGCGTTCCATCAAGCGACGCCCCAGGATTGGCGCATGTCTGGGTGCGGGCGCGCGATACCGTTCCGACCCGGGTGCTGGAAGTGGCGGAGGACGACACCGCGTGGCGGCGTGCGGGATCACCCTGGCAGGCCGAGACCCCCCGTGAACCGTCGCCGTCGATCACCCGCCAACTCCTGCTGGATGCCTACGAGGCGTACTGCACGAACCCGCTGGCCTATGCGGTCATCGAACAGGGCACGAACTTCGTGCTGGGCGGTGGGGTCCGCGCCACCGCTGCCGACGCACGGGTGCAACGGGCGATCGACCGCTTCTGGCACGACCCGGAGAACCGCCTGGACTTGCGGGTCTACGCGATCCAGACCGAACTCTCGCTGTTTGGCGAACAGTTCCTGCGCGCCTTCACGGACCCGGCCACCGGACGCGTGGTGATCCGCCAACTCGATCCGCTGGCCATCGAGGCGATCGAGACCGATCCGGACGATATCGAACGGCCACGACGGTACCTCTACCGTCCGCCGCATGAGCGAAGCGTCCATGCATCAGGTGGTGCGGGGAGCGAAGCGCGGGGAGTTGGTGCAAGCACCCTTGACGGGGAGTGGATCCCGGCAGCGGAGGTGGACCACTTCGCCATCAACCGCGTGAGCAATGCCCGGCGGGGCCGCTCCGACCTGGCGCCGATCCTGCCGTGGCTGATCCGCTACAAGGAATGGCTTCTGGACCGCGTGCGGATCAACCGCAGCAAGGGGGCGTTCCTCTATGACGTGACCGTCACCGGCGGGCGCCGCGACGACCTGGAACGCCTGCGCCGGGAGTACGAGGCGTATCCACCGGAACCGGGAAGCATCCTCTTCCACAATGAGGTGGAGTCGTGGCGGGCGGTGCAGCCGAACATCGGTGCCGATGACGTCCGCGACGACGGGCGTGCCCTGCGACTGATGATCGCGACGGGTGCGGGGGTGCCCGAGCATTACCTCTCCGAGGGCGGGAACGCGAACCGCGCGACGGCGTCGGAGATGGGACTGCCGGCAATCAAGCGGTTCCAGAGGCGCCAGGAGTACCTGCGCGGTCTCCTGACCCGGGTGGTCCGGCGCGCCCTCGATGCGCAAGTGGCGGCCGGCAGGCTTTCGGCGCGGGCCGACCGGCGCTTCACGGTGACCTTTGACGAACTCGTGGCCGATTCGCGCGATGTGCGGGTGGCGTGGCTCTCGCAGGCAACCGATGCGTTGGCAACGGCGACCGACCGCGGGTGGGTATCTGGCACCGAGGCACGCCGCTTGTGGTGGCGCCTTGCGGGCGATGCCGACGCGGTGGACGGTGGCGACGGCGCCCGGACCGACGGCGGTGGCCGATGACGGCGTACCGGGTGGTGATCCTGCGCGAGGGCCTGGCCCTGAGTGGGAGGCACTACACACGAGCGGCGGTGCAGGATGTGGCGCGACGGACCTCGGGGTTGCGGTGCTTTGCCGACCATCCGACCACGGTTGGTGACCGCCTGCAACCGGCGCGGACGATACGTGATCTGGTGGGGTACTTCGCCGATCCGGCGCTGCGCGAGGTGCCGGGCCCGGACGGGATCTCCCGGCTTGAAGCGGTGGCGACCCTGCACCTGACCCCCGGCATGCCGTGGGTGACTGGTCTGGCCGAAGCGGCAACATCCCTCGGCGGCACCACACCGGTCGGGTTGTCGATCGACGCCATGGCGCGGGTCCGGCCCGGCACGACGATCGTCGATGCGGTCCCGGTGGTGCGGAGTTGCGACATGGTGACCCGCGCAAGCGCCGGCGGACGGTTCCTGCACCGCATCGGGCCGGACCGCGCGATCACGGGGACCGGGACGGGCAGAGGCACCGGGGGACGTGGGCCGCCCTGATGCCCGAACCCGGGAACCGGCCATGCGCGGGACCACTGGGCACAACGGGGTGTCCAGTGGCTCCGGACTCATCTCCATTGCGTGGCCCTTGCAGCACACGCTTTGCTCGCGTTCCAAGGAGATTTGCATGAACGATGAATCCGTTTTGGTGGGCACAACGCTGGACATGCCTCTGGTGCCCGTCCGCGAGGATGGCGGCACGGTCCATCCGGCTGTCGGGCACGACGACGGTCCGGCCATTCCAGTCCAGATGACCACCGTTGCCGAGGTGGCGCCGAAGCCCCAGACGTCGGCACACCTCCAGATCGAGTGCGCCCACATCCTGATCGAGAGGCTTGCCGAACGCGCCCTGCCCGCGCCGGTCACCCGGAAGGTGCGGGCGCAGTGGGATCCGATGGCGCCATCCGCCACCGCAAACAGCGCGGCGCCGTGGCCCGATGCGGCGACCTATGCCCGCGCGCTTGAGGCAGCCCTCGACGCCGAGGTGGAGGCACTGGACGCCCTGCGTGGGATGACCGATGGTGCCACCGGCAACGGGATGGCACCTACGTCACGGACTTCGGGTGACGGATTGGTGCGCGGTCACGGTGCCGCGCGGGTGGAGGTGGGGCAGACCGGTTTGGCCCGCGGGCGGGCGGCGATCCAGGTGGCGATGGACCGCCTGTTCGGGGTGCGCGAACATGCGGACGACCCGGACGTCGCGGCGGTCCGGTCGGCAGGGGTGCGACCGCCGCGTTGGCTTGGCCTGCGTGAGGCATACGTGCAGGTGACGGGTGACGCCGGGGTGACCGGGACGATCCACCCGGGCCTCTCGATTGCCCGCGAGGCGAACGAGGTCACCACCGGCATCCTGAACCAGGCCCTGCTGAACAGCATGACCAAGCGACTGGTGCAGGACTATGACGGACAGCCGCAGGACTGGCGCAAGTTCGTCTCCATCAGGGCGCTACGCGACTTCAAGACGCAGGACCGCATCCGGCTGCACGACTTCGGCACGCTTTCGACGGTGGCCGAAGGTGGCGCGTACACCAATCTGGCGTGGGACGACACCCGCGAGACGTACGCGCCGGTGAAGAAGGGGAACCTTGTGGTGGTGACCCGCGAGGCGATCCTGAACGACGACCTCGACGCCATCCGCAAGATCCCGTCGAAACTGGCAATCGCGGCGGGCATCACGATCAACGAGTTCGTCTACGGGCTGTTCACGGGCAATCCGACGATGGCCGACGCGACCAAGATCTTTGACGACGGTACGCAGACGGCACACGGCAACCGCCTGACCAGCGCGCTTTCGGCGACGGCCTTGCAGTCGGCGATGACGCTGATGATGAAGCAGACGAACACCGCGGGGAAGCGCCTGAACCTGCGTCCCGCCTACCTGCTCGTACCGCCGGACCTGCTGTTCACGTCGATGACGCTGGTGAGCAGCACGTTGGTGCCGGGGTCAATGAACAACGACGCAAATGTGCTGAAGGGGGCCGTGGAGCCGCTTTCGGTGGCGCAGTTCACCGACGTGACGGACTGGTACGTGATTGCCGACCCGCGCCAGATCGAGACCCTGGAGATCGGGTTCGTGGGTGGTCGCGAGACCCCCGACCTGCTGATGCAGGATGCGCCGCTGGAGGGCCAGGTCTTCACGAACGACCAGATCAGCTTCAAGGTGCGCTGGGAGTTCGGCGGGGGATGGCTGGACTACCGTGGCGCGGTGTGGTCGCAGGTGGCCGGGTAAGGGGAGAGGCCCTGACCCACCATTCGAGGTGACGGGCCTGACCCCCCGGCCCCCGGTCCGCGTCGGGACGGGGGTTGTGGGGTCAGGCCCAGTTTCCCAGCACTCAGGAAAGGACCAACCACCCATGTCCACGCTAACCACTCTCCGGGCAGCATTGCGGCTTGACCTGAATGATCCGGTTGGGACGTCAGCGCGGTGGACAGATGCCGACCTTGACCGGGCGATCGGCCGCGCAGTTTCCGCCTATGCCGAAATCCTGCCACGCGTGCAGTCGGTCGTGCTGACCACCACAGCCGGTAGCCGCATCGTGCCCGTCACTTCACTTGGCACCATCACCACCATCCTTTCCGTCGAGTGGCCGGTCCCGCTCGCGGGCGTCACTGGCGAGGCACCGCGTCCGCCGTGGCGCCACGACGAGGAGGCCGGTTCGGTCACAATCGTCGGACCGGAAGTGCCCGCCGGCGAACCAGTGCGGATCCGGTGGTCTGGCCCGCATGTCGTCGACGGGTCGGGAAGCACCATTCCCGAGGGTGACGAGGCGCTGGTCATCCTGGGCGCTGCCGGCCACGCGTGCCTGGCATATGGCACACCGGCATCGGACAACTTCCGGTACACCGACGGTGAGGCCGGTGCCGCCGTCGACGATACCGCCATCGGGCCGGAATGGCGGAACCGGGCCGATGAGTTGCTCGCACGGTTCGACCGTGACCTGCGTCGTCTCGGCGGATTGCGTTCGCGAAGCGTGCGGGCCCGCGTCAAGTAGCCATTCGGCCTCGGCACAACAGGGGGAGGTCGTCATGCCACTTGACGCGCGCAAGGTGGCGCACATCTCTGCAAACCGGACACGCATCCGTGCGGGCCGTTCCGAGACGGTCGTCCTGATCGCCGCGGGCAACGGCACGACTGGCACGCAAGTGGTGACCGACGCCGTCTGGCATGACCGGCACGACGGCGGACCAGTCGCCGTTCCCTACGGGGGTCCAACCGGCACGGGCCATGCAAACCGCGGATCGGTCGCGTGGGACGCAACGGTGGAGTTGCCGGGTTCGGTCTCGCTGCCGACCGACCTCCGGTACGTCGCCCGGACCGCGAGCGTCGCCGGGATCAGCAGCGCCCCGAGGTATGCGGTGATCGACGCGATGCGTGCCGGTCTTGGAACGGTGGCATCGGCCGGGTTGACCGCCATGACCGCGTCGGGCAACCGGTGGCGCCTGCACCTGCGCCGCCTGCCGTGACGGACCATCGGCCGTGACCCAGGGGCGGGCCACACCGGACAGATCGAGGAGAAGGGACCGATGAGTGACCTGCGTGCAGCTGAGGTTCCGGGCGGGACCGGATCGGCCCCCAACGGTCCCGGGGCGACCGGGTACGGCATCGACCTGCCGGCCGAGGTCGAGCGCCTGCGGGCCACGGTGATGGCATTGGCCGTGGTGGTGACCGAGATCCAGTCGCGACTGAACGCACACACCCACGGTGGAACCACACCGGACTGCCGGTTGCGGAGCGTGCCACGACTCCATTCATCCCGGGGTGAGTTCTCAACTTGGGGACTGTCGAAGGCCCCAGCAAACCAGACAACGGAGGTGAGGCATGGCGACCGACGGGCCACCATGGGTGGTGGGCCAGAACTGCACCATGACCCTGACGCACCCGATGGTGAACGCCGGCACCGCGCGTGGCTTCTACCTCAAACCGGACACCTGGCGGATGCTGCTTCCCCGGGTCTGGTACCGCGGGACAAATGTGGCGCCGGTGATCGCATCCTCGCCGATCGGCGTCGGCATACGCGTGTTCGAGGGGGTGGTGACCTCTCGCGACGGTTTCCTGCATGTTGACGGCACACCGTCGATGCAGACGGCATCCTCGTGGCACACCGCGCTCCTGGCGTTCGTGGCACAGGCCGGGACGGTGATGACCTTGACCGACCCGGCCGGAACCTCGTGGACGGTCGCCATCGAGGAGGTGGAGGATCGGGTGTCGACGGGAGGCACGACATTCGGCCGGGCGTGGGAGACCCGCCTCGTGTGGGTGGAAGTGCCGGCGTGACAGGGCTTTCAGGCAGCTACGGATCGGCCTTGGACAGCACAACGGAGTACGAGGGAGGGTTTGCATGGCACAACCGGATTTTTTCGGGATCGTGGCAGCGGTGCTTGCGGTGGTGCTGCTGGTGGATATCTCGGTGTTGTGGATCTCTGGCAAGCAGGTCCCCGAGCTGCTGGGACAACTGGTCTTCGCGGTGTTCGGGTTCTACTTCGGCCGTGCCCCCCTCGCTCCCCGCGGTGACGAACCAAAGGGGAAGGAGGGTGGTGGGGCGCACTAACGAGCTGCGGAGAAGCACCAACACACCCAGTGCATTCGGGGTGCGCCGGCCACACGGACTTGGCATGAACTACCCTTGCGTTACGTGAACGAAAACCAGCGCGATCACATGCTAGGCACCCTGCACCGCGCGATACGGGCGCTCTATCCGGCGGTGCCCAGTGCGATGTCGCTTGTGAAAGACCATGTCTGGCGCGACAGACGCTATGTTGGCGAACATGGTGGAAAAGTTCTTGCGTGGCAAGGGTTCAGCGCCAACCTGCGCCGGATGGATTCGCGCATGCGGACCGTATATCTTGATCATGTTCCGCACAGGTACGACCAAGGGACAGCGACAGAACTTTTCGGCCCGGACTTCGCTCAGAGGCTCGCCCAAACCGGTCCAGCGATTGTTACCTACGTCCTCGACTTTCCAGTCGATTCGGCGGCCGGGATCTTACGTGCGGGATTTGTACCCCGCATCATGGGCCGGACAATCCACGCATGCCACATTGCACCAGTTGACGAGTACCTGACACTCAATCCCGCCTCACATGCGTCAAATGTCATCGAGCTGCTCATGCTCCAAAAGGCGCTGGCGAACGAACGGCGTTCCATTCACGGTGTCGAGGTTGCGCTGCAGTACCTTCTACACCAATCCGGGCTCCTCGCAACATACCTGTTGTCCCAGAGACTCGAGGTTGTGTCGCTTGATCCCCCGCGCAAGTCTGGCGACTTCGGCCATGACCTTGATGCGCGCGTCCGTGTCCGCGGTCACTCCCCCGAATATCGGATAGGCATTGAGGTGTACCTCCAGGGAATTGGGTATCACCGTGAAACCATTCCGAAGTATTCAGAAACATTTGGACTCGATGCCGTGATGGTGGTCGCGCCACGCGATCCGTGGCCTGAGTTGGCAGCCAGCTTCGCGACCTGCTCCATTTCTGCCCACCAGCTGAGTAAGCTCAATCAGATTGCAAATGCACCCGGAGTAGGTGTTCATCACCTTCCGTTAAGCAACGTGATTAACCGGCTTGCACAAACCGCAAATGGCATCGAAGCAATCTGGCCCGCCGCTCGAACCGGAGTACCGCACAGTGGGTGATGCTCTGGGGTAATACTATGTTCGGTAAATTGCTTCTAAATCACGCTAATGTTGATACAATATTATTATTTTATTTATTTCGTCACTTATACTAGTTCGTGAATTGTAATGCCTAATACGAACCATGGCGGTCAAGTGATCAGCACAATCCTCCGTCATGATGCCAAGACCACGAGCTACAAACTGGCGCTTATAAGGGCGATAAACGATGTGGCGATTTCTTATCCCGACATCGGGCATTCGGGTAGCAGTGTTGCAGTCCCACTGACCTTGTTGGCGGAACGATGGATCGGATACTACTGGCCATTCGTGGACCCCAACAAGCCAATCCTTCAAGGGTCGCCAGCGAGGACAACCCATGGTCAAAACCAAGACATTGGGTTCCGCGCTGCCCTTACAGCGCTCAGAATATGTTGGGAGAAGTTTTCAGGTGGCAATACAAAGCCCTCAGACGGATTTCTCGCGGCAAATGAACTGCGAAGGACAGAAAATACCGAGCAGTTTCCAGCGGATCTTATTACACGATTTAATGACGCAAAGACAAGCATCATCTCTGCATTAGTCGACCCGATTCGATACGCTGGACCCGGGGACTGGTCGGTGTTTCAACGCCCAACCACGATCAACAATCTTGCCGGATTGCAACGGAACGAGGTTGAGACCATCCCTGGAGTAGGGGTGAGAGACCGTTGTCTGATCGTCAATACGGAACTCTGGCAGACCTTCCGTTCACTTTCACTATGGATAGAGGCACTTTGTATTCATGAGTGGTGCCTATTTATTGAGAAACGCCAACGGAATTCTGGCACGCTCGACCCAATCAGACGTGGCGACGTCTATGAGTTACTGACCGATCAGCCAAGTAACCGCCGTCCACTGACGTGGGAGCGCAACTTGATTGACTTGTTAATTGCTGAAGGACACGTCTTTACGTGTCCGTGGACCCAAAAGAGAATCACTTCGCGATCCCGTTACGATGTCGATCACGTCATGCCCTTGTCGGTATACCCAACAAATGAACTCTGGAACCTTGTGCCATCGGACCCCGAATTCAACCAGCAGAGCAAACGCGACCGCCTGCCATCTCTGGCACGCCTCAAACAGGCGCAACCTCACCTTGCCCGTACATATTGGTNNCCGTTGGCACGAGTGCTTACCAAAGATGTAGAAATGCGTTTTGGATCAATTAATAGTAAAATTACAAATTATGAATCAGAGGTGACTGCAGCAGTAGTTAGGTTTGTCGAACTGGTTGGTGATGCGAGAAACCTTTCAAGGTTCTGAGCCTGTTGGCTCCTGATTGGAGCATCAGGTTGCTGCCAGAGTCTGAAGGTAAAACAACGAATGACAGGCAGCGGTTCCATGTACTGAATGCTTCTTCGAAATCCCATCCACAACATGATCATGCCATCAGGACGAGTGCTACGGTCAAAAAAATCGCACCTACCAAGTATCCAAACACTCTTCGGGTCAAACTAAGTAAAAAAGCATCCGAAATTGGCACTACTTGCACTCGCCACAAACTGCTAACGAACCTCGCCGATGTTCAAAAAGTAGTTCAGAACTCTTCGCCGCAAATGTCGTGACGTTCCATTAGCTTCAAG
>DDYL01000142.1:0-1878 GCA_002347925.1 Chloroflexi bacterium UBA2235
GGGCGGTGGCGCAGGAAAGCGGCGCCACCGCCCCGGGGGAACCGGGTTACCCGACGTGCACGAATGGGCGCAGGGTGCGGTCGTCCTCGTGGGCGCGGAGGACTTCTCGGGTCATCGGGGCAGTCTCGCCCTTGCCGAACATGACGAAACTCACCGCGTGGGCCAGGGGCGATCCCTCCGTCCATTCCATGTACGCGTGCGGGATCACCCCGCCAATGTCCCGGATCCACAGGAGGACGGCCGCGATCGCGTTCGGGATGGTGGTGGCGCGCACCCGCAGGATGTTGTGGTTCCCCACACGGTGGCCGGTGACGACCAGTTCGGCAGAGAACTCCGAAGAGTCCGGTACGTATACCTCGAGGAAGATGATCGGGTCTTGGGCCGGGATGTTGTGGACGGCGCGTTCCTCGGCTTCCTTGCGGTTCAGGGACTCGACCGTTTCGCCTTCCGGCCGGTTGCAGACGAGACGGATCGTGCCGTGGGTTCGTGAGTGGTCGATGATCAAGAGCGCCTCGTCGTCGGCGATGATGCGGTCGGCCCGGAGTTCGGTCGACCGGAAGATGCGCGAGATGATCGAGGTGGTAAGGATGGAGAGAATGAAGAACGCCGCGATCTCGAGGCCATCCGGTCGTTCGCTGATGTTCACGGCAAGGGTGTAGAAGAAGATGGCGGTGATGCCACCGAAGACCCACGTGAGGGTGGTTCGGCCCTCGCGCCAGTAGGACAGGGTCACGGCAAACGCACCGGAGGCCATCAGGGCGAGGACACCGGTGGCGTAGGCGCCGCCCTGCGCATCGACATCCGCCTCGAACCAGACCGTCACGGCAGCGCAGATGATCGTGAGGAAAATTGTAAGCGGTCGGGTCGCGCGGATGAACTCAGGTGCCATGCCGTACTTTGGAAGGTAGTTGGGAACGAGGTTCAGCAGACCGGCCATTGCCGAAGCGCCGGCGAACCAGAGGATGGCAATCGTCGAGATGTCGTAGATCGTTCCGAAGACCGGTCCGAGGAACTCGTAGGCGAGGTAGGCGAGTGCGCGTCCGTTGGCCTTGCCACCCGGTTGGAATTCCTTCTCAGCGATCAAGGTGGTGGTGATCAGGCTGCTCCCCAAAAGGTAGACGCTCATGATGATGGCCGATGAGGCAAGCAGATTGCGTGCGTTGCGGATGCGACCCATCGGTCGTTCGCGGTCGTCACTGGCATCTCCTTTGACCTGCGGCATGACCGCGACGCCGGTCTCGAAGCCTGAGAGGCCGAGGGCAAGGTTCGGGAAGAGGAGCGCAGCCGCGACAATCATCATCACTGGGTTGCTGAACTTGCCGTTGAGATTGTCCTGCCACTCGAACAGGATGTCTGGTTTACTGACGATCTCTGCGAGGCCGATGGCGATGACCACGGCATTGAGGAGCAGGTAGACGATTACCAGTCCGACGGCGACGCCGATGGCCTCGTTGAACCCCTTGAGGAAGACGGCACCGAGGGCGGCGATGAGGAGGAGGGTGATCTCCAGCTTGTAGTGATGCAGTGATGGTGGGAAGAACGGATTCTCGATGATGTGGGCGGTGGCGTCGGCGGCGGAAAGGGTGACGGTGATGATCCACGACGTCGCAGCGAAGCCAAGCAAGGCCAGTACGAAGGTCTTGCCTTGCCACCGTGGCAGGAGGCCCCGGAGCATCTGGATGGATCCCTCACCGTGGGGGCTTTCAAGGGCCACCTTGTTGTACATCGGGAGGGCACCAAACAAGGTGACCAGAATGAGGATGGCCGTCGCGATCGGTGCGAGGGCCCCGGCGGCAAGGAAGGCGATGCCGGGTTGGTAGCCGAGGGTTGAGAAGTAGTCGACGCCGGTCAGGCACATGACCTTCCACCAGGAATGGG
>DDYL01000142.1:1907-3237 GCA_002347925.1 Chloroflexi bacterium UBA2235
AGTGCGAGATGCGGTGCGCCGAACCCTTCGGGTGGGGCATCCTCGGTAGTGCCGGGGTCGGTGAGGAGCCACTTGCCGAACGACCGGACAAACCGGGGCATACCGGTCCGTGCGGACATGTGGTGTTCTGCCGGTGGTGCGTAGGCATGGAGTTCATGCCTGGCGGGCAACGGTGGCATCGGCGCCCCAGCCGCGTTCGACCCTGAATCGCGGTCTTGGGTCTGGCTGTCTGGGTCATCTCGGCGAACGTTCGTCGATACGGTCACGGCGGCACTCCTGATCCGGTGCGTCGTCGTTGTGTCGCAGGGAACGTCGCTTCGCACCGGCCCCGGGGCTTCCCCGGGATGTTTCAGGGGGATGGTTCCATACCCATGCCTCTTCGGGCTATGCATCGTATGGGATCGTAACGGGATGGCCCGGATCGGCACTGCACCGGGATGGCCCGGATCGGCAACGGCCGTGGCCGAGGTGACCCCATGCCCGGTTACCGGGGGCGTGCGGGTGCGTTGCCAGGATGCCGGTGGGTGCAATCCGTGGCACGGATGCACCAACTGGATGGCTAGCCGACGTGGACGTGGGGGCGACGCATGGGAACCGATTCGGCTTCGCGCAGGATCTCGCGGGTGATCGGTGCGGTCTCACCCTCTCCGAAGAACAGGAAGCGGGCGGCGTGGGTCAGGGGATGTCCCTCTGTCCATGAGAGGTACGCGTGCGGGGTGATGTCGTAGGTGTCGCGGATCCACAGGAGGACGGCGGCAATGGTGTTCGGGATCGTGGTTGCCTCGACCCGCAGGACCGCATTCTCCCCGATTCGGTGGCCCCGGATGACGAGGCCATCGGAAATGAAGTCCGAGGTGTCCCCGACGATGATCTCCAGGAAACAGAACTTGTGGTCACGCGCGATGTTCTCGTCATCGAGCATCGCGGCCCGCTTCTCGTCATACATGTGAGCGTTTTCGCCACGGGGCCGGTCGCAGATGAGGTGGATCAGTTCACGGCGTGGCGAACCCTGACGCTGGTTGGGATCGCTCTCCCGGTATTCCTCGATGATCCTCATCGCCTCTTCGTCGGCGGTGATGGTGGAGATGCTGGTCCGGAGTTCGGTGGAGCGCCACGCGCGGGAGAGCATCGAGATCGCGATGATGGATGCAATGAAGACGCTGGCGATTTTCACGCCGTCGGGGCGTTCGAGGACATTGACGATGAGGGTATAGATGAAGACGAAGGTGATGAATGAGAAGAACCACACCATCACCTTGCGCCCTTCCTCGCGGTACTTGAGGGTCACCGCAAAGGCGCCGGACATCATGAGGACGAGGACACCGGTGGC
>DDYL01000142.1:3277-7386 GCA_002347925.1 Chloroflexi bacterium UBA2235
GGTGAGGACGAGGACGAGTGGACGGGTGGAGGCGATGAACTGGGGGGCCATGCCGTACTTGGGCAGGTAGTTCGGGATGAGGTTGAGGAGACCGGCCATGGCGGAGGCGCCCGCGAACCAGAGGATGGCGATGGTGACGGCGTCGTACACCGACCCGAAACCGGTGCCGAGGAACTCGTAGGCAAGGTAGGCGAGGGCGCGCCCGTTGGCCTTGCCTCCCAGTGCGAACTCCGGGGCCGGGATCAGGGTGGTCGTCACGATGCTGCTGGTGATCAGGTAGACACTCATGATGACCGCAGCGACCGTCAGAAGCTTGCGGGCATTGCGGATGCGACCGACCGGCATGTCCGGGTCGTCGTTGTGGTCACCCTTCAGGAGGGGCATGACGGCCACACCCGTCTCGAATCCGGAGAGACCGAGGGCGAGTTTCGGGAAGAGCAGTGTGGCGGCAATGACCATGTGGATCGGGTTGCCAAACTGTTCGCTGAGGGAACCTTGCCAGTTGAAGAGCACCTTGGGGTTCTCCAACACGTGGAGCAAGCCGACACCGATGACGATGGCGTTGAGGATCAGGTAGCTGATCACGAGGACCACGGCGACCCCGATCGCCTCGTTGAACCCCTTCAGGAAGACGGCGCCGAGAATGGCGATCAGGAAGAGGGTGATGGGTACGCGGGCCTCGTGGAGGAACGGGGCCAGGATCGGATTTTCCACCAAGTGGGCGGTGGCATCGGCGGCCGAGAGGGTGATGGTGATGATGAAGTCGGTGGCAGCGAAGCCGAGAAGGAAGAGGATGAAGGTCTTGCCCCGCCACCTGGAAAGAAGGCCCCGGAGCATGAGGATCGATCCCTCACCATGGGGGCTTTCGTTGGCGACCTTCTGGTAGATGGGCAACGCGCCAAAGAGTGTCACGATGACGAGGATGATGGTGGCGATCGGCGAGAGCGCACCCGCGGCGAGGAAGGCGATGCCCGGCTGGTACCCGAGGGTCGAGAAGTAGTCGACGCCGGTGAGGCACATGACCTGCCACCACGGATGGGTGTGTGCCTGAATCTTGTGCTTTGACACGGCCTTCGGGACGTCGTCATCGTCGATGGCATGGTGGGTCTTGTCTTCGGTGGCACCGAGGTCGGCGAGAAGCCAGGACTTGATGCCATGCATGAGCCCGTTCGGTTCGGCGAGACCGGGAAACGGCGAGACGGATACCCCGGGGACGAGGGTTGGATCCGTGGCCTTGCCGGGAACCACGCCGCTTGTGCGTGCGGAAGGCCTGGAAGCGACCTGATCCGACGCGGAAGCGGGCGGTGTTTCGGTGGACATTCAGTACTCCTCGCGCTAGGGGACACAACCCATGACGGGTTCTTCGGCCCGAAGTCGCGTCGAACTCTTTGGTTCACAGGACGATTTTCGTCAATCGAGTGCAACGATGCATGGAAGCACTGGCTTGGCCGGGTGACTGGTCAAGACCATGGCATCGAACGGTACCGTGACTACCTCACCCGAACATGGAACGCATGGTCATGCCCTGTGCCTCACTTGGCGTCCGGTGGTCACGGGTGGTGGAACGCCAAGGAACCGGATTTGCCACGGCCACAAGGGTAGCAAGTCAGTGCATCGTCATTCCCAACAGGGAACCTTGTCGCCGGTGTTTCCATTCCGCAATGGATCAGTCAAGACCGATGGTGTGACGTGCAGCGCGGAAATGCCAGGCGGCGGGACCCCGGGTGGGGTACCCGCCGCCTGGTGGATTGCCTGTTGGGAGGCGGTCAGTCCATGAGTTGCTTGAGGACTGTCTGGAGGATGCCTCCGTAGCCGAGGTAGCGCACATCGACCGGAGTGTCCAGGCGCGCGATGGTGGTGACGTCCACGGTGGACCCATCGGCGCGGTGGATGGTCACGTGCACATCCTGGTGTGGATGCAGCGTGTCTTCGAGATGGATGTCGAAGGTCTCGGCGCCGGTCAGTCCGAGCGACTTCGCACCTTCACCACCCTTGAACTGCAGTGGGAGAACCCCCATGCCGACAAGGTTGGACCGGTGGATGCGTTCGTAACTCTCGGCGATGACGGCCTTGACACCGAGCAGGAGGACGCCCTTTGCGGCCCAGTCACGCGAGGAACCCTTGCCGTAATCCTTGCCGGCGATGACCACGAGCGGCGTGCCCGAGGCCTTGTACCGGGTTGAGGCGTCGAAGATCGGCATGTCCTCACCACTGGGGTGATGGCGGGTGAGGTTCCCTTCCTTGGGCGCAACCATGATGTTCTTCAGGCGCACGTTGGCAAAGGTGCCACGGACCATGACGAGGTCGTTGCCACGGCGTGACCCGTAGGAGTTGAAGTCCTTCTTGACAATCCCGCGGTCCTTGAGGAACGAACCGGCGGGGCTTGCCTCGGCGATGTCACCGGCGGGTGAGATGTGGTCGGTGGTGACGGAGTCGCCCACGATGACGAGCGGCCGGGCGCCGGTGATGCTTGTGGGCGGGTGCGCCTCGGCACTTCGGTCCAGGGTGTCAAAGAAGGGGGGCTTGTGGATGTAGGTGCTTTCGGGATCCCAGGCGTAGAGTTCGCCGGGGGTGACGGGAACTTCCTGCCATTCGGCGGTGCCGTCGAACACGTTGGCGTAGCCAGTGGCGAACATGTCGGCGGTGACGGCATTGGTGATGGCGTCATCCACTTCGGCCTGTGACGGCCAGATATCCCGCAGGAAGACGGGTTGACCACCCTGGTCGTGGCCGATTGCCTCGGACTCGAAGTCGATGTCGGCACGTCCGGCGAGGGCGTACGCGACGACGAGTGGTGGTGAGGCGAGGTAGTGGGCGCGGGTGAGTGGATGGATGCGCCCCTCGAAGTTGCGGTTGCCCGAGAGGACGGCAGCAGCCACGAGGTTCTGTTCCTGGATGGCAGTGGCGACCTCGGCAGCGATGGGGCCGGAGTTGCCGATGCAGGTGGTGCACCCGTACCCGACGATGTTGAAGCCAAGGGCGTCCAGGGCGTCCTGCACGCCGGCCTTGGCGAGGTACTGGGTGACTACCTTGGACCCTGGGGCAAGGCTGGTCTTGACATACGGCTTGCTTGTCAAACCCTTGGCCACGGCCTTCCGTGCGAGCAGGCCGGCACCAAGCATCACCGAGGGGTTGCTGGTGTTGGTGCAACTGGTGATGGCGGCGATGACGACGGCGCCGTGGCCGACCTCGAGTGACGAGTGGTCGGTGTGGATGGTGGCATGGCGGCCGAGGTCGGCTTCGGAGAGGCCGAATCCGAGTTGGGCGACCGGGGTGGTGAGGGCGGTCTGGAAGCTGTGCTTCATGTCGTGGAGGGCGACACGGTCCTCGGGGCGCTTGGGGCCGGCGAGGGAGGGTTCGATGGTGCCGAGGTCCAGGTGCAGGAGGTCGGTGAAGACCGGTTCGGGATCGCCGGCACTGCGGAACAGGCCCTGGGCCTTGGCGTAGTGTTCGACGAGGTCCGCGGCGTCGCCTCGCCCGGTGCGGTTGAGGTACCGGATGGTTTCGTCGTCGATGGGGAAGAAGCCGCAGGTGGCACCGTACTCCGGGGCCATGTTGGCAATGGTCGCGCGGTCGGCGAGTGGCATGGCGTCCAGGCCGGGGCCGGTGAACTCGACGAACTTGTCGACAACACCGCGGGCGCGCAGGATCTGGGTGATGGTGAGGGTGAGGTCGGTGGCGGTGACCCCTTCGCGCAGGCGACCGGTCAGGCGCATGCCGATGACCTCGGGCATGACCATGTAGAGGGGCTGGCCAAGCATGGCGGCCTCGGCCTCGATGCCGCCGACACCCCAACCGAGGACGCCGAGGCCGTTGATCATGGTGGTGTGGGAGTCGGTGCCCACCAGGCTGTCCGGGAAGGCGATCGTCTCGCCGTCAACCTGCTTGGTCATGACGACGCTGGCGAGGAACTCGAGGTTCACCTGATGGACGATGCCGGTCTGGGGCGGGACGACGCGGAAGTTGTCGAATGCCTGCTGGCCCCATCGCAGGAACGAATAGCGTTCGCGGTTGCGCTGGAACTCCAGTTCGGCGTTGCGCAGGAAGGCGAGGGGGCTGCCGGCGAAGTCGACATGGACGGAGTGGTCGATGACGAGGTCGACCGGGAC
>DDYL01000142.1:7423-9941 GCA_002347925.1 Chloroflexi bacterium UBA2235
ACGCAAGGCACTCCGGTGAGGTCCTGCAGGACGACCCGGCCCGGGATGAAGGGAACTTCGCCGGGTTCGCCCGCGGGGTGCGGGGACCATGCAGCGACGCGCCGGACATCGGCCTCGGTGATGGCAAAGCCATCGGCCTGGCGGAGAACGGCCTCCAGGAGGATCTTGATGGTGTGCGGGAGTTTCGACAGGTCGGCGACTGCCCCGGCGCGTTCGAGGGCGTCGAGGCGGTAGTAGGTCACGTGGCCGTGGCCGGTCTGGAGGGTTTCGCGGGCGTGGAAGAAGTCGTTCGGGTGCCCCGCGGAGGGGGTGGCGTCGGTCGTCGTCATGCGGCTAGGGTAGCACCTTCATATATACGCAGTTGTTGGCAGGACGTTTGGCGGGGCAACGTTCCGGTTGGTCCCGGCACCCGCGGTACCCTTGGCACATCATGTCGAATGCCGTGCACGATCCATTCGCCGTCAGCATCGATGATGCGGGACGTGTCGCCGCGGTCCCGCGTGGATTTCCCCTCTTGTATGGAGGGAACCGGGTCGCCGTCGTGCCAGATGCCGTGGCGGATGCCTTCCGGGCGGGAGATCAACTGGTGGTCGCGCCGGATACCGGTGAGGTGCTTCACATCCCGGCGGGCATTGCCGACCGCGTGACAGCTGCGGTGACGCGTGCCCGCGAGGCGTTCGGAACCCTTACCGGTGTGCCGGATGCCTCGATTGATGCGTTCTACGATGCCTTTGCGCGCCGGCTTGCAGATGATGCGGTGTGGGCCGAGATCCGGGCAGCGAACGACGCGGATGTGGCGCGCGCCCGGGAACGCGGACGGTCGACAACGCGCCTGGTGGCGACGGCGACGATGCGTGCGCGCATGATCGAGGGCTTGCAGACGTGGCGCACGATGGCGTCGCGTCGCGAGGCAGTCCTGGAAACGGTCACCCATGATGGGTGGCAGGTCGATCAGGTGGCGAGTGGCTTGGGCGTGGTTGGCTTCATCTTCGAGGGGCGTCCGAATGTCTTCGCGGACGCGACGGGGGTACTGAAATCCGGCAATACTGCCGTGCTGCGGATTGGCAGTGATGCCCTTGGCACGGCACGGGCGATAGACACCCATGCGCTGCGCCCGTCCCTGAGCGAGGCGGGTCTGCCGGAAGGGTCGGTCGGACTGATCGACGAGGCGTCACGGGCCGCCGGGTGGGCATTGTTCTCGACCCCGGGATTGGCACTGGCCGTTGCGCGTGGATCGGGGGCGGCGGTGGCGCAACTGGGGGCGATTGCCCGTCAGGCAGGCACTCCCGTCAGTCTGCATGGCACCGGTGGGGCGTGGATTGTCGTGGATGCCGATGCGCCGGATGCGTGGGTTGACGGTGCGGTCTACAACTCCCTGGATTCCAAGAAGTGCAACACCCTGAACACCTTGTGCGTGGTTGCTTCCGGGGCGACGCGCACGATGCCGGTGGCCCTCGAGGCAATCCGTCGGCGGGGCATCGGCCTGGGCCACGGCCACAAGGTGCATGTGACCACGGCGGCCCGGCCGTTCGTGCCGGTTGACTGGTTTGCCATGGTCGCGCCAATCCGCCGGGCCGAAGGGGACGTGCCGGAGACGGTGGCGACAGCGATCGGCGACGCGTCCCTTGGGCATGAGTGGGAGTGGGAGGGGACGCCCGAAGTCACCATTCACGTGGTGCCCGATGTTGCGACGGCGGTGATGCTCTTCAATGCGCAGAGTCCGCGGTTCGTGGCGGCCTTGCTGTCGCCGGACGCTGACACCCAGGCGCGGTTCTTCCGCACAATCGATGCCCCGTTCGTGAGCAATGGGTTCACACGGTGGGTGGATGGCCAGTTCGCGCTGAAGCGTCCGGAACTTGGCCTGACGAACTGGGAAGAGGGACGCCTCCTGGCGCGTGGAGGAATCCTGACCGGCGACGGGGTCTACACGGTGCGCCTGCGGGCGACACAAGGTATCCCGGACCTGCACCAATAGCGGACCCGGCATCCCGCCGGAGTGGTCAGTCGCGGTGACGTGAGGGCACTCCCGAACCGGGGTGTCCCCGTGGGTCCCGGGTTCCCACTTTCAGTCGACTGACGGATGGTTGGATTGACCTCCGAGGGGTACGATGCCGGGAAGCGGTGGCCGTGTGATCCGTTGCGGTGGCGCGTGCGCGTTCCCTTGCGGGAACGCGAAATGGTCCTTGCGTCCATGCCACGCGTTCTGGATCTTGGGTTTACTGGCCGATAATCCTACGGGGCTACTGTCGAAAGACCTTGGCCTGCACCTGCATCGTCTTTTTCCTGTGGGGATCAGTACCGGATCTGTACTGATTTCCGGCAATCCTTGGTGGATGCCTGCCACCAGGTACAAATCTTGAGGGAACCATCTCCTGGACGCATCGCACGGGGCATCTGGCACGACCCGCGCAGACAAGCCTGCATTGAAAGCGGATACCGGCAACGGGGTGATGCTTGGAATGGTCAGGCTTGTTGCGGCGTGCGTGCTGCTTGCGGGGTTGCTGGTTCCGGCCGGGAT
>DDYL01000194.1:0-283 GCA_002347925.1 Chloroflexi bacterium UBA2235
GTTCCGAACCAGCATAAGTCCCCGTTCACCACTTCCGAGTTCATTGATCACCAACGTAGATCCGGTACAGGTTCTTGGGTCTCGCCACTTTCAGACAATCTCCCAAGGACGTGCATCGGTGACTCGTGCCTAGGCACCGGTCAGGCGCTGAAGCTTTCACACTTCCAATTCCAAGACTTCCGTGCACGTTACCCGAAAAGTCAAACGACTGGTGCCACTCCACCTCGGTCAACCCATCGACCATGTTGCTGAATCAGGGAGATGAGCCGACGGTCCGCGTCGT
>DDYL01000194.1:301-3069 GCA_002347925.1 Chloroflexi bacterium UBA2235
TTGCGGCACTCCCTTCTCAACACATTCCTTGCCGACGTAGAGGTTCACCTTCCCCGGAGCCCCGCCAACGTATCCGAAGTCCGCATCGGCCATTTCTCCAGGGCCGTTGACGATGCAGCCCATGATGGCGATCTTTACACCTTTGAGGTGCCCGGTCTGTGCTTGAATACGCGTCGTGGTCTCTTGCAAGTCGAACAGCGTCCGACCGCACGAGGGACAGGCAACGTACTCGGTCTTGGTGATCCGTGCGCCGGCACCCTGAAGAACGTTGAACGCCAGCCTCGCACGGCCGCCGTTGCTCAAGTGATCTGCAGCTCCGCGCACTTCGATCGCATCACCCACACCATCGCAGAGCAAGGAGCCAGCACCGACGCTCGTTGAGAGCAAGGCCTCGTCATGGTCGTCACCGAATTCGCAACCTAACAGGACCGGATACGCGGCAGTCGAAGGGTCACCAAGTTGTTCCAGTTGCCTGCCAGCACGGATGAGGGACTGGAAACTCAGCGCCCTGATGCTAATTGCTAGGTCCCGACAACCGTGGGACGCTGCCCAATCCAGCCGTGACCGAAGCGAATTCAACGCGAGTTGCGTCCAATCAGGATCAGAATCGCGTACGAAAATCTCTAGGAAGATCGGTCGCCCAGTGTCACCGAGGCGCTTGATCGCATCGTCAGACCAATTCATGGCGTCGAAGTCATCAATTGGAATGATCAGTGAGTCGACAACCGCACCAACCTCCACCGCGAACGAGGGCGAAACGCTTGAGGCACGGGCGACAACTGCGATGGACCCGTCCGGCCCCGAACCGCGCGCGATCGTCTCCACAACCCTACGAAGCACCGCCACGTCCGATGGGTCACGGACCTCAACAGATATTGCATCCGGGCGTGGCGTGACGTCTGGGTCGGCAGTCGCAAGGTCGTGAACGTGCGCAACCGCATCGGGATACGTCGATAGGTCACCGATGAGTGGATGCACAACGACGGCGGGGGTCGAACCGCCTAATCGATTGTTTCCCAAGGCAATGACACGCGAGTGACGCCTCTCGTAAGTGAACGGAGACCGACCGGAACGCAAACTGTCACCGCTGAGAGGGCGGCGCTGGTGAAAAAGCTTTGCCAGCGCAAATGCAACGGGAACTTCAGCTTCCGGGTCTTCGGTAAGTGAAACCCGAATGGTGTCACCAATGCCGTCGTCAAGGAGCGAGCCAATCCCGATGGCGCTCTTGATGCGACCATCCTGCCCGTTTCCAGCCTCCGTCACGCCCAAGTGAAACGGATAGTTCCAACCCATTTCGTCAAGACGCGCCGCCAGCAACCGGTATGCGTGAATCATCACTTTGGGATTCGATGCCTTCATCGAGAAGATCAGGTCGTGGTAACCGTACTTCCGGCAGATCGCCGCAAACTCGAGTGCGGATTCCACCATTCCGAGGGGCGTGTCGCCAAACCGGTTCATGATGCGATCGGAAAGCGAACCATGATTGGTTCCAATCCGCATGGAAATCCCACGACCTTGACAACGTTCGACAAGTGGCGCAAACCGTTGCTCAATCCGATCCAGCTCGCCGTCATAATCCGCATCCGAGTATTCTCGAACTGCGAACCGCTTGCTGTCGGCGAAGTTCCCGGGATTGATCCTCACCTTCTCAACATGGAGGGCAGCCTCCATTGCAGCGGCCGGATTGAAGTGGATATCCGCTACAAGCGGAACCGCGCATCCCACCCTCCGGAGCCGATCACGGATTCTGCCGATGTTTCTGGCATCGTCCACCGTCGGGGCCGTGATACGAACAATCTCACAGCCGACCGCAACAAGTCTCAACGCCTGAGCAACGGTTCCTTCGGTATCCATGGTGTCGGTCGTGGTCATCGACTGCACCCTGATGGGATTGGTCAACCCGACGCCCACGTCGCCAACCATTACCTCGCGGGTCACACGCCGGACAAAGCCCAACCGCGACGCCACATATCCGGACGGCAATGTGCCTCGCCGTGTCGCGAGTTCTTCAATCGCCAGACTGGCAGAAGTGCTATGGATCGTCATCGTAGGTGTCCCTTCTCGGGTTCCGTGACGCGTCTCAGCGGCGCTGGGCTGGAAGTGGAACCACAGACAGAAACGGGCAGGTCAAAAGACCTGCCCGAACTTGACTTGGTACCGCCAGCGGGATTCGAACCCGCGATCTTCACCTTGAAAGGGTGGTGTCCTGGGCCTCTAGACGATGGCGGCTCAAACACTCCCGCGAACCGGGTGCGTTGCGACCCCGAACCAATCACGGTCCGGCATCCGCCTGTAAGGATACCAATTGCCGCGCGCATGGAGACGGCCCGAACGTGCTCAGACGAATAACGGAATGGGGTGGCCTGTAAGCCGCATTCTGTACCAGCCACAGTAGGTTCCGGAATTACCCTTCGCGTCATGTGACAGGTGGCGATCATCTCTCTTGTCCCACGAGTTGCCCCGGGGATCCTTGCACCCTACCTGGGACTCGGCGAGCCGCGTCAACGTCCCTGCATGGGCTTGCTCCGGGTAGAGTTTGACCCTTTTCACCCCCTGGCCAACTCGCTTGCAAGGTAAAGGCTACCTAGCGCCAAAGCTGGTCGGGTTGTCGTCTCTGTGCCACTGGTCCTCGTCTCACGACGGACGGGAGTTACCCGCTACCCTGCCCAGTGGAGTGCGGACTTTCCTCACTCCGCAACGGCAAACGTCAACTGGTTGCCCAGCACCGTTTGCCCTGTGGTGGTGCGATCGCCCAGCCACCCAATTCC
>DDYL01000165.1:0-609 GCA_002347925.1 Chloroflexi bacterium UBA2235
ACGGGGATCACACCCGGGCCGGAACCGCGAGAGTGAGGTTAAGACCTTGATGCGGGACACGCCGTCCGCGCCAAGCAGTGATCCCGCAACCCGTCTCCGGAAGGTCTGGGCGTCCGGCGACTACGCGAAGGCCGCCGTAAGCCTGCTGCCCATCTCCGACCAAGTCATTCGCATATCAAAGGTCCGTGCTGGTGAACGGGTCCTGGATATCGCGTGCGGAACCGGCAACACCGCCCTCGCGGCCCGGGCGCGTGGCGCGATCGTCACGGGGCTCGACATCACGCCCGAGCTTCTCGAAATCGCCCGGACGCGGGCCGTGACAGACGGGTACGACGACATCGCGTGGAACGAGGGAGACGCCGAACACCTGCCGTACCCGGATGCGTCATACGATGTCGTGGTGTCAACGTGCGGGCTCATGTTTGCCCCCGGACACCGAAACGTTGCCAGTGAACTCGCGCGGGTCACGGTCCCCGGAGGGCGCATCGCCATTCAGGCGTGGACCCCCGATGGAGGAATCGGCAAACGCTTCACGATTACTGACCGGTACGCCCCTCGACCGTCTGGGGCGCCCGACCCGTTCGACTGGGGGTCGGAAGAGAAGGTCCG
>DDYL01000165.1:690-6905 GCA_002347925.1 Chloroflexi bacterium UBA2235
CTCCCTGCGGACGGACCTGATCCACTTCTACCGCGGCTACGTCACCCATGCAGACGGCAAGGTCCGGGCGGGACGCGAGTACTTGATCACCACCGGGACCCGGGTCTGAAGACGGGCTGGAAACACCCACCCAACTCAGGCGTCGATCATCTTCAAGAGTCCCTGTCGGCAGGTTCGGGATCACGCCGGATCTCGTCGAGCATCACGGCAATTCCGGCAGCCACCGGGACCGATAGCACCGCTCCGGTGATACCCATCAGTTCTGACCCGATCAGCAACGCGAGCATCACGGCAAGCGGATCAATTGAGACTGCCCGTTCCATGACGCGGGGCACGATCAGGTAGTTCTCCAGTTGTTGCACGATCACGTAAAGCCCGAGGGTCAGGAGTGCCGTGGTCGGAGACACCGACAGCGCGACGAGCACCGCCGGAACCGCGCTGAACACCGGCCCGACCATCGGGACAGCTTCACCAATCGCTGCGACCAAGGCAAGCAGGACGGCATACGGCACCCCTAGCGCAAGGAGCCCGACGAGGCAGATACCACCGATGATCAAGCTCAGGAGCACCTGGCCCCGCAGCCAACCACCAAGCCGTTCGCCAATGTGCCCGAGGATGCGTTGCGTCCTCGGGCGTCGCGCCGGAGCAAGAAATGACATCGCGAACCCGATGATCCGGTGGGCATCCGACGTGAAGTACAGCGCGAGAATGAGTACGAACACTCCGTTTAGGGCGCCACTCAGGAATCCGACCGCGTACTGAACCACGACCAACGCCTGCCCAACGATCGAGGTCACCTGAGACATGACCGTGTCGAGCACCTGGGACAAGCCCCGTCCTACATCAAGTCCAGGTGGCACCGGCATGTCGGCCGGGAGATCGTTGGGCAGGTTCGTTGCCCACGCAGCGACCATCCTCCCGGTCTCGGGAAGTTTGCGGGTGAGGTCGCGCACATCGCGCGCAGCCGGAGGAATGACCGTCGCGGCGATCGAGATGACCCCGGCGACAAGGACGGCGTAAACCAGCAGGACGGCAACCGATCGGGAAGGTCGCCAACCCACTACCACTCCGCCTCGTATGCGGTCAGGTGGCCGGCACATCCAGTCGACGATGGGCGACATCCCACATGCCACGATAGTCGCCAGGAAGATCTGGATGATCACTCCCTGCAATTGGATGGCGATTAACGTTGCCCCGGCCAGTGCCGCTACAAGGAGGACGGTGCGGTAAGCGATCCTCCACAGGGAGGCCTCGCTCACTTGGGGATGTGAATCCGGCATGGTGCGCAAACTGTATCTGTCGAGGGGACCGCGAGGATGCGGTCAGCGCGGCGAGTCGTACATGGCAGGACGTTCTCGGCCAAATCACTAACCCGGGTTCATTCACCTCACGAATCAGGTTCCGTTCCCAAACCTGTGATCACCCCTCTCGCTAGCCGATCAATTCTTTGCCCTCGTGTACTTGTTGGGGAGCAGCGTGCGAATGCTCACGCGTTCCGGTCCTTCCGCGCCAGGCACGATTACCTCCGCTTCAGGGGCGTAGTCGGAAATGAGTTCGCGACAGATGCCGCACGGCGCGACAACCTCCCCGGCACGGTTCACGGCGACGATCACCGAAATGTCGGTGTCGCCCGCAGCGGCACCCATGCCGACTGCAATCGCTTCCGCACAAACTGCCACGCGACCCACATACGCCTCAAGATGGACTGCAGTGAAGACCGCACCAGACCGGGTGCGCATCGCGCAACCAATGTGATGCCAATCCTGACGCTTCCGTAGCGCAATGATCGACCGCGCTCGGTCCAGAAGTGAAATGTCGGCGTCGTTCAATGCCTCAGGCCTGCTCAATTCCAATTCGCGGGGGTTGGTCGACGTTTCGACCCGATTGACGCACCAACTACCAAGTCATGATAGGGTGCGCACGCACATGCCGAGAAGTTGGTCGGCCGTGCGAGACAGGAGAACCCCTGCGTGACCGCACGGAAATGGCGGGTTGCGATCATCGGGTCGGGTCGGATGGGTGGGCTGATCGAGGATGAACTCCCCGCACGGGGGTTCGGGATGCCGTACGGACATCTGAGCGCGTACCGCGCAATCCCCGGGTGCGAGGTAGTCGCGGTTGCCAACCGGGGCGAAGTCCGTCTCAAGCGGTTCGTGGACCGCTTCGGAATTGCCAATTCGTACCTCGACTACCGGGAGATGATTGAGCGCGAACGGCCCGACATCGTGAGTATCACGACCCCGTCATTCGCCCGGGCAGAGCCGATCATCCACTGCGCGACCCATGGGGTGCCCGCGATCTACGCGGAAAAGGGCCTGTGCGGATCTCTCGCCGAAGCCGATGCGATCGCCGATGCGGTTCGCGCAAATCACGTGGCGTTCAACTGGGGGGCGCTGCGCCGCCACCATGATGGGTATCGCCAGCTACGCGAGGCGATCGCCCGCGGTGACATCGGTGAACCCCGGCATGCCACGATGTGGTTCTTCACCGATCTCATCAAGCACCATCCCCACACCATCGACGTCGTGGCGATGCTTCTGGGCGACCCCGCCCCGGTATGGGTGCAAGGGAGCCTGGTCAACGGCGATGACCCGCGCGTCGCCTCCCGGCCTCGGCCGGAGCCGACATACGACACCGCGTCGCACCGCTTCCTCCCCCCAGACGGGCACGAAATCGCGGACCCTCACGTTGATACGTTTCGGGTTGGCTATGCGACAGGTGCCGAAGCAACGTTTCTTCCCTTCGGCAAGTTCGAAGTGGATGTCCTTGGGAGTGACGGGCGGGCCATGGCATGGGAGAACGGCGGACACTTCGGGGTACGCCGGATCGATGCCAAGCGAGGAACGGTCACGGAAACAACGTTCACCCCACAGGGCGACAGCCCGACCGTGTGCACGATCCGTGACCTGATCCACGCGCTGGAGACGGGCCAACCGACCCGCGGGAACCTTGACGTGACGCTTCCAACCGTCGAGGTCCAGTTCGGCATTGCACAAAGCCACCTGGAGGGTGGCCGGCGGATCGCACTCCCAGTCTCCGACCGCTCACTGCACATCCCGGGAGGCTGACGCCGGGACGGAAGTTGAGCGCAGGAAGACCGAGAACGAGAACCACGACCTCACCCGAGAAACCGGGAACCGGCAATTGGAGCGCCACATGACCAAGACCTACCGGGCAGCACTCATCGGGTGCAGCCGAATGGGTGCCTTCATCGATAACGAAGTCGCAGGGAACGCGTCCGTTGCCCTTCCGTACTCGCACGCCGCCGGCTACGAGGCATGCCCACGCACCGACCTGATCGCCGGCAGTGACGTTCGCCAGGATGTCCTTGACCGGTTCGGTGAACGCTACGGGGTTGCACAAGCGCACCGCTACATCGACTACCGCGCCCTCCTGTCCACCGAACGGCCTGAGATCGTGAGCATCGCGACCCAACCCGAACAGCGAGCTGAGATCATCCTCGATGCCGTCGAGGCAGGTGTACGCGCCCTCTACGTGGAAAAGCCACTGTGTGCATCGGTCAACGAGGCCTACCGGATCCGTGATGCCGTGCGTGCCAATTCCGTGGCCCTGAACATGGGGACAAACCGCCGGTGGCAACCCGGGTTCCATGCCATGCGGACGGCCATCGACGGGGGGGCCATTGGCAAGCTACGGACGATTGTGGTCTACGCAACCGGGACGCTCTTCAACACCACGAGCCACTGGTTCGACATCTGCCAATACCTTGCAGGAGACGCAACGCCGGTCTGGGCCCATGCGTGGTTGCCCGGGAGCGAACACCTTGTGGTTGATGACACGGTGACGGATGAACCGAACGCGTCAGGGGCATACGGCACACTGACGGGAGTGACGGTGCACTTCCTGCAAAGCCCTCGCCCGAACGACATCGAGGCCATCGGGGACAACGGCGCGATCACGGCGTGGGGTGCGGGGACGTCGTTCACGATGCGGACCCGTCCAGCTTCCGGCGGGGCGTGGACTGATGCGCAATTCCCATACTACGCAAATACCAGCAGCACTCTTCACATCATCGAGGATTTGGTCGGCGCGCTTGACCGAGGTGATGACATCACTGCCGGAGGCATCGACGTCGCGGTGACCAATACGGAACTCATCTTTGGGTTCATCGAATCGTTCCGCGCCAACGGCTCCTTGTTGATGATGCCTCCCAAAGGAAGCACCGCGCGATTTCATCGCAGCGGGTTCAAGGCACGCACACCAACGTTCGCAACCTGACGAGATTGTTTGGCACGGACCGGACACGCGGGTGGGGACCCGCGCAACGGAGAAAGAAGGGGGTGACAATGAACAGGCGGACAACGCGAAGGTTGATCCTTACCGCAGGTGTGGGAACAATTGGCGCACTCTTCGCGGCGTGTGGAGAGGGAGGGTCCGCAGGGAGTGGGGCGCTGGCACCATCAGCCGGCCCCGTGAAGCTCGCGTATCTGTCCAACCTTGCGGAGACCCACCCTGAAGGCGCGGCGCGCCTCGGCCTGCTTGCCGAGTACCAAAAGGAGTTCGCTTCCAAGGTCTCGATCGACGTCGAGGGTGGCAGGGCCGCGACACCACTTGACAAATACAAGTCGCTGGCAGCCGGGGGCTCGGCTCCTGACCTGGGGTACGTGGCCTACTACGAAGCTGCCGACATGTTCACGTCGGGCATGGTCATTGATGTCGACACGGAACTCAAGGGCGACAAGGAGTGGGTCAGACAGCGTGCCGACCTCTACCCGACGATGCTTGAAAGCAGTTCATGGGCCGGCAAACTGGTCAGCATCCCGATGTACACGAATGACGTCGCGATGATCTTCAACAAGGGCCTGCTTGACCAGTCGGGCGTAACGGCTCCCAAGGAAGGGTGGACTTGGGACGACTTGAAGTCTGCCGGTGCGAAGGTGGCAAAGCCCGACCGTATTGTCCTTTCGATGAACTGGGGCTTCTGGCTCCTCCTTCTCAGGACAACTGGCGGAAGTCCGATTTCGGCTGATGCCAAGAAGATGACCCTTGATACCCCTGACCTTCTGGAAACCATCGAGTTCATGCAGGCCATGATCAAGGCCGGCTATGCACCCGCCGATGGCAAGACCGAGACCTATCGGGAGGCGAAGAATGACACGGTCTTCGAATTGCAAGGACCGTACCGGATTCCGACGCTTCGCCAAGCCAATGCCCCCGCGTTCGGGGTCATCCACGCGCCGGTAAACCCGCGAAAGAAGATCATCGCAACAACGAATGGCGGGCATAACGTCGTCATTTTCAAGGAGACTTCGGCGGCGCGGCGCGGCGCCTCGTCCCAGCTTGCGCGGTGGCTCAATGCACCACACGCACAGGCACAGATGTGCATCAAGGCGACGTCGCTTCCCGTCAGCAAGGCGGCATTTGCATCCAAGGAACTCCAGGACTACCTCAAGACCGATGGAGAAATGAAGGGGTTCATTGACCTTGCCCCGAACGGTTGGCGCTGGCCCGCCCTGCCATCGTGGCCCAAACTGAACAAGGCGGTGCAGGACGCCGTCAATGCGATCTTCAAGAACGAGATCAGCCCTCGTGACGGATTGGCCAAGGCGCAGCGCGACGCGCAGGCCCTCCTCGACGAAGACGTGAAACTTATGAAGTAGGGAGATCCTCTGGCCACATTTCCGTCGAGGCTGTGAGGCGTACTAGCGGCTAATTCCCAAATCCGCTTGTGAAGCATGGACCTGAACTGCGAAGCACCTGAATTACGCCCGCTTCTGCCGAAGTTTCGGGTGCCAGGGGTGTCACCGATCGTGCGATTCGTCGGCAACGGCCTCTTTCGATTGCTGCCGGGCAGGCCGGTTCCCGAGTTACCGTTGGAACCCCACGCCGATGCGGGACGGGGGTTGTGCCTCTTCATCCCCGAAGTGCGAACGCGCGACGGTGCCTTGATGTGGATACACGGAGGCGGATTGATCCTCGGGGACCCCGCAACCGATGACCGGTTTTGCGCGGAGATTGCACGCAACCTTGGGATTGTGGTTGCCTGGGTGCGATACCGCCTTGCTCCCGCCCACCCTTACCCAGCGGCGATTGATGACTGTCACGACCCATGGCCCTGGATTTGGCGAAGCGCTCACGCCTTCGGCCTTGATCCGGCGCGGGTCGCTATCGGAGGCCAAAGCGCCGGTGGTGGTCTCGACGCAGCCCTGGTGCAGTGGACTTGCGACGGCCGACCGCCACACCCGGTGGCACAG
>DDYL01000136.1:0-159 GCA_002347925.1 Chloroflexi bacterium UBA2235
CACCATGTACGAAGTGAACTTCGAGAGCGTGTCAACCGTGGGTCTCGAGACATCGCCGGTGGCCGATGCGCTTGCTGGCCTGCGCGCGAACGAGGCCCGGTACTTCAAGAACAAGTACGGCCACACGTTTTCGGTCCAACCAGCCGCCGAGGCGCAGGA
>DDYL01000136.1:203-4455 GCA_002347925.1 Chloroflexi bacterium UBA2235
GTGATCGGATCGCGACCGCTGGAGGCGACCCAGTTCGAGGCTGAAGGCATCCGCTTCGGGTATGTCTTCTATGAGAATGGGTTGGTCGTCAACGTGATGTACACGATAGACGACGCCAAGAAGCGTGCCGTCGGGTTCAAGTTGTCCGAGGGCATGGAAGTCCCGGAAGAGTTGGCACCACGCTTCAAGTTCGCGACGCAACGCTCGAAGCTCGCAGGCACGATCCGCGGGTCGTTCTTCGTCATCAAGGGCGAGTACTAGCCACGAATGTGGGCTTGGCATCGCGGGGGGCCCTGCGAGTTGACGCGGGTGCATGCCAGACCCATCGTGTCATTTGCGCTGCATCCGGGCGCGCGTCGTGGGAAGGATGGGCGTCGCGCTCATGATGGCGCGAGGTGTTCCGATGCCGGGTCGCGGCGCGCAGTCGCAAAGATCATGAACGCGATCCACGCCATGTTGGCGATGACGGCAATCCGTTCTCCGGCGCCGAAACCGATCCAACCGGAACTGGCAAAACCGGCCACTACACCCGACATCGTTGCGATTGATGGCAAGCGGAATTTGGCGCGGATCGCGTGCATGATCTGGCACGCGAACATCGCGGTGAATGCGAGCATCGCCGCCACGGAGTGCACGTACCCGGGAACCGTCGTTGGCACACTGTCTGGATCGGTCGGGAATACCGCGCACGCGAGTGTTCCCGCGGACCAGGCGGCCAGAAGCCATTGGCGCGCAGGCCGGTCAGTCGGTTGAAGGGGCCCGAGGCACGCCGATCCCAGCGCGAGCATGATGAAGAACACGTTCATCATCCATCCGTGGGGGGACAGGGCGTACTCACTTATGGTCGCGGTGAGCGGCGAGAACCCGGGTTCGAGCACGTGGAGGGTTGTGAGGGCAAGTGCGCTACCCCCAAGCGCTGTCAGACCAACGAGCCGCGTTGTCCGAGCGCGCGTGCTCATGGCAAGACGATCATCCCGCACTTGCCTCGCGTTTGATGCGTCGTGAGACGGGCCAGCACACTGGGGTCGCCCCCTAGGTGATCCATCCTGAGAGCGCGGACACCCGGCACGTTTGCCACGGTCGCGGTGTCGAGCCACACGGCGGCATCGCGCTTTCACCCAGGAGGCACTGCGATGTTGACCCGCACTGGCGCCTCGCCCTCGGTATCCGTGCGTCGCTGGCGGGCGCGGGAACGTGAACCGATTTCGCTTGCCGATGGTGGTTGTGCCTCGCCTTGCATGTGGTCAGGGTGGGAGTGTCTTCCGTGGATCTTCGCGGAACCATGTGACCTCCGGTTGGGTAAGGGCCCGGTGGCGTGCAACGTTTGCTACCGCCCGAGAAGGTTCAGGACGGCGTTGGTAACAGTAGAGGTGTCCACACGGTCGATGCAACGGCATCCCGGGCAGGCATCGAGGGGTCCGGGACGGAAAGCGCGTCCTTGTGAACAGGCGCCTGGGTCGACGATGGCGATTCCCTTGCCGGCGTACGTGCCTCCCTCGGGCCCCCACGGACCGTAGACGCGTGGATCGGTCGGCCCGTAGATGGCGACGGCGGGGGTGCCCATCGCGACGGCGAGGTGCAACGGGACGGAATCGTTCCCGAGGTACGCATCGGCGCGTCCGATCAGGGCGGCAAGCGTGGCAAGGTCGGCATCGCCGGAGAGGTCGACGATGCCCGTGCCGGGAAGTGGCGGCGGTGACGCCCCGGACGGATCGAGCGCGCGCCGGACGTCGGCAATGATCTGGGCATCCGACGTGTGCCCGACGAGGACGACCCGTACTCCGCGGGCGATCAGGGTCCGGATGACGGTGGCAAAGCGGTCGGCGGGCCATCGCTTGGCCGCCAGGGTCATGCCCGGATTGCTTGCGCCTCCGGGATGCACGACGACGACTGGTGCGGTGCGGGTTGCACCGGCCCGGTCATCGAGGCCGGCGTCGCCCCACAGGCGGTCGGCGATTGCCGTTGCGTCGGGCGTCGGCCGGAACGCCAACTGCGCTTCTGACGCAGTTGGTGCCTCGGCACTCGGGCTGGCCGCGGCGTGGGCGACGGACTGGTAGAGGTCGGCCTCATGAGTGCGTCTGGTCCACGGGATGCGGATGGTATGGGCGAACCCACGGCCGGCGCTGTCGATGCCGGCACGGTGCGGGATCCCCGCCAGAAGGGGAGCGGTGGCAACGAGAGGTGACCGGTCGAGGACGATGGCGAGGTCGTGACGACCGGCCCGTAACCGGGCGACTGCAAGGGGAAGGTCGCGGACGCCGAACCGTCCAGGCGTGCCGAAGGTGCCAAGGTCCTGGATGTCATCGACCCCGGGGATGCCCCGGGCGGCCGGGAGGGACCACTGCCCGGTTGAAAGGGTGAGATATGCGTTCGGGAAGGCGCGGCGCAGGGTGGCGACCGCAGGGCTTGCGAGGATGACATCCCCGAGTGAGGCGGGTTTGATGACGATGAGGCGACGGATAGTGGCCGGATCCGGGGCGGAACGCGTCGGAATGGCCTGACCGAGGGTGCGCGCCAGAAGGGTGATGACACGGGTGCGCCAATGTGTTGGGATGGTGCCGGTCATGCTCGGTAGCCGGGACCGTGGCGCTGGGACGTGCCTGGGGGACATTGCGACGGATGCTTCGCGATCTTGCGCCGACCCGTGCGCGTTCTTACGGGTGTGGCGCGTTGGAGAGAATACACGGCCGGATGCGACACGATGGCACTATACGGATGGATGGGGTGACAGGGGTCGGTGTGGACGGGTACCGTGCGTGCATCCGCAGGCACGTTCAGGTGCCGGTCAGGAGACCGGTCCGGGGCTGTGGGTGGGCGGATCGGGATGGGGATCATGGGCGGGCCGGGGAGACCGGGTGATGCTTCCATGAACGAAGAGGCAGCGAAGGACGCGACATCGGTGACGGACCGCAACCCGGATCGTGGAGATGGTGGAAGGGATGCCGGGCGCGAAGCGGGTCGTGATGCCGAGGATGTTCGGCGTGGACGCGAGGAGGGCCTTGCGGCGCTGAGGATCCTTGAGGCGACACGCCTTGCGGACGTCGGGGCGGCCCGAGGCGCCGCCGTGGCGGATGAAGCGGCAACCCGCCGGCGCGATCGAAGCCCGGAACCGGTTCCTGACTGGCGACCGGCGCCAAGTCCCGTGCCTTCGACAGGCCCGTCGATCCCCGAGCAACCTCCGGCGACGGTGCGGATGCCGGATGTGACGCCGGGTGCCCCGACCGAGCGGTTCAGCACCCTTGACGTGCTGATGGAATCGCTCGAGACGACTCGTCGCGGTCTTGAACTGCAAGGCATTGCCGTCACGCGCAACCTCCGCGAGACGGAGACGCACCTCTCTCAACTGCGGCAGGTCCTGCCTGAGGCGCTGCAGACGCAGTCGAACCTCCGTGAACTTGCAAGCGCGTTCGAGGCGATGCGGATCCAGCAGCTTGGCGCGCTGAACAATGCCATCGGCGAGGTGCAGTCATCGCTTGCGGTGTGGCGCACGAATGCTGACAGCGCGTTGACCGCCTTCGAGTCGTCTAGCCGGTCACTGGTGTCTTCGCAGGATTCGATCCTGACATCTATCCGGACCGAGGCGGAACGCGAACTGGGTCGCCTTGAACGGTCGGTAGGGACGCATCTGGCCCGCATGGAGGGTGCGCAACAGGAACTGACCGCGTGGCAGCAAGGCGTTCAGGCGGCCCTGCAGTCGACGATGATCGATGCGCACCAACGCCTTGAGGAGGCCGCGGTGGGAAACCTGCGGTCACTGGGCAATTCACTGGCGCAGATCTCCGACAAGCTTGGTTCGGTGGACCGTGAGCGGCAGGTCGTTGGTGAACAGATCGACACGCTCACCCAGAAGCTCGATGCGCAGAACGCGATGGTGCGTATCTGGGAACACCGGATCACGACGGTCGAAACGCAATCGCTGCCAAGCGGAACCTTCGATGGACGGGTTCAGACGATGGAGAACGAGGTCGGGCGGGTTTCCGACTACCTGCTCGCGCTAGACCGCCACCTGAATGTGGTTGATGCCCGCCTGGACGAACTGATGGCGTCGCACCAGCAGATGCAGCGCGATCTCAGGGTCGTGGCGTGGCTGATGCTTGGGGCGATGCTGGTCGTCGTGGCCGTAGTGCTCTTCGTCCTCCTGCGCGCCTGACCCCGAGCCTTCGGGTCTGACCCCGAGCCTTCGCGCTTCCCGCGCAATAGCGTGCGCGATCCTCACGGTCCACCCCAATCCGTGCAGTCACCCAATCCTGTC
>DDYL01000136.1:4485-6560 GCA_002347925.1 Chloroflexi bacterium UBA2235
GCGTCATCCATCACTTTTCGCCCCGGATGTCACAAACCGGTGATTGTCGTACCTTCTATGGTGTGGACGGATGCCGGAATTTTGACTGTATTACGACAGTGATTTGTCGTAATACACGCCAGAGATCGCCGATGGTGTCTGATTGGAGTGACCTCCATCACGTATGCAGAAGTCGATCATCAAGAGCGTGCTACTTGACAGTGAAAGTGTTTCCTGTCATACTGGATTTGAGGCGTTCAGGGTGCGGTTCAACGGCGAACCGGACGGGAGCATCGACGGCGTGGACGTCAATGGCGACAACGCAGGCACATGTCCAAAGGAGGACAGCATGGCAAGGAAGACGGGTGGTGCAGGCAGTGAGGGTTCACAGGCAGTGGTGCCGGCGTCGCTGGTGACGGTGACGGCGCGCCCCGACCGTGCCCACGTGCCGGTTTCCGGTGGCGAGCGTTTCCTGGATACCGAGATCAGGGTGGCAGCGCGACCGGTACGCGCCGGGCAGGTGGGTCGGTTGCCGGTGGCGATCGGCATCGTGATCGATCGGTCTGGTTCGATGGGCGGGGGCAAGATCGAGACTGCCAAGGCGGCGGCGCTGGCGGTGATCGACCAGTTGCGGGATGGTGACGAGATCGCGATCACGATCTTCGATAACCATATCGAAGTGCTGCAGCCCCGCGTCAAGGTGACGCCGGAGGTACGGCGGGACGTGCGCCGCCTGCTCGCTGGCGTTCATTCCCGGGGTGGTACCGCGCTGCATGCAGGCTGGCTGGATGGTTGCCGTGCGCTTGCCAATGGGCAGTTGACTGTTGGGGCAGACACCATCACCCGGTGCTTCCTGCTGACCGACGGCCAGGCAAACGAGGGCGTTACCGACATCGACCTGATCTGCCAGGACGTTGCCGGGGTGCGCGAACATGCACGGATCACGACCAGCACGTTCGGGATCGGTGACGACTACGCCGAGGAACTGCTGCAACCGATGGCGGTCGCCGGGGGTGGGCAGTTCCATCACCTGCGGANNGCGTCAGCGGTGGCCTTGGAGTTCGAGGTAGATGCCCGTGCAACTGTCGAGGTCGTATCGGAGTACTGGACCGGGCGCCGGAACGCGCTTGTCGGTTCGGCGGATGGGCCTCGCCAGACACTTCGGGTGGAGGTGGGCGACCTGACCTTTGCCGAGGTCCGCCACGTTGTCCTGGCGCTGGGCTATCCCGCGCAGGCCGCCGGGGCACCGGATCAGTTGGTGCGGGTCCGCGGGATCTGGCGCGTGCCTGGTGGTGACGAATCCGCATCGCCATGGCAGGACGTGCGATACGTCCATGCTGACGAGGCCACCTGTGACGCCGACGTGATTGATCCCGCGGTGGCGCGATGGGTTGGCGAACACCTGATCGAACGGACTCGGAAGTCGTCGTCGGCCCGGTCGAAGCGTGGCGACCTCAGTGGGGTCCTCGAGGACGAGTCGGAGTTGGGTAGGCGGTTAGGCGCGTTCGTCGTCGCATCGCCACAGGTCGAGGCCATGTCCGTGTCCTATGAAGCGGTCTCACTGGGAATGCGCACCGCGCCGATGAGCGAGGCGTTAGCGAAGGAAGCATACTTTCGCTCGGCAAGGGTCTCCCGGGGACAGCGCGACTTCCGTGGTGGCATTCCCGGGGGACCGACCCGGCCGGGTGGGAACCCGCTTGCGGGTGAATCCGCGGGCGCGCCGGCTGGACCGGTACCGGCCGAACTCCGGGCGCAGGCCGATGCCTTCCGTGCGCAGTGGTCGCTCCTTGAAGCGGTGTCAGGTGGCCTTCGCCGGTTCGGGAATGGCCACGGCCGGCGTGGGTCGTCGGATGCGGTCTGGGACGGGTTGCGCGAGACACGTGCGCGGTTCGAGGCGATCGATCTGGGGTTGCCGGGCGCCGCGACGCGGCTCGGTGAGGTTTCCCAGGAACTCGCCGGGCATGAGGTAGCGCTGCGTCAGGTCGCCGAGGATCTCCTCGGGCAGGCACTCCATGAGATCGAACCAATCGAGAACCGGGCGCGGGTCTCGCACGAACAGGTTGCCGGTGTCGACTTCACGACACCGGTTACCGGGC
>DDYL01000067.1 GCA_002347925.1 Chloroflexi bacterium UBA2235
CGTCGCCTGCTCGCGAGGTTCGGTGCCGACGTGCGGTTGACACCCGCGGTTGAAGGGATGAGCGGTGCGGTGTGGCTTGCGGCCGAGCTCGCCAAGGAGCACGGTTACTTCATGCCCCGTCAGTTCGACAATCCGGCCAATCCTGACGTTCACGAGCGGACTACAGGCCCGGAGATCTTTGCCGATGCGTCAGGGCGAGTGGACGCTTTCGTAGCAGGGGTCGGAACCGGTGGCACCATCACTGGCGTTGGCCGGTTCCTCAAGTCAACAATCGGGGTTAGCGGCGTTAAGGTTGTCGCGGTGGAACCAGCCAAGTCACCGGTCCTTGGCGGTGGACGCTTCCGGCCGCACGGGATCCAGGGAATTGGCGCAAGTTTTGTGCCCGGCATTCTCGACCGGTCGGTCGTCGACGAGATTCGGACCGTGACTGACGAGGACGCTACGGCAATGTCCGCCCGGCTTGCACGCGAAGAGGGCCTGTTGGTCGGCATCAGTGCGGGGGCAAACGTCCATATCGCCGTTGAACTTGCCCGAACAATGAAGCCAGATCAAATGGTCGTCACTATCCTTTGTGACACGGGCGAACGCTACCTGACGGTGGCAATGTGACGCACCATCAGTCGCCAAGCCAGTAACGACGTATCTTGGTGGACCTACTGGCGCCAAACTCTTAGATAAGGACCGAAGACATGAGCGTCACCGTTTACATCCCGACTCCGTTTCGCGCGCTTACCGGGGGTCAGGCGCGCGTCGAAATCGATGCAATCAATGTGAGTGGTCTCCTAGGCGACCTTGAGACCCGCTACCCGGGCATGCGTGACCGCCTCCGCGATGACGCCGGTTCCCTCCACAAGTTCATCAATGTCTATGTGAACAGCGATGAAATTTCCGACCTTGAGGGTGAGGCAACCTCCCTGAAGGGTGGCGATGACGTCAGTATCATCCCGGCAGTGGCAGGGGGCGACATCTTCACGCCCGGGCAGATCCAGCGATACAGTCGCCACCTGCTCCTGGACGGCGTGGGACCGTCCGGTCAGCGGAAGCTCATGGAAGCCCGCGTCCTGCTCATCGGTGCCGGTGGCCTCGGTTCGCCGGCCGCGCTCTATCTCGCTGCTGCCGGCGTCGGCACGATGGGGATTGTCGATTTCGACACCGTTGACTTCTCAAATCTCCAGAGGCAGATCCTGCACTTCACCGACGATGTCGGCAAGTTGAAAGTTGAGAGCGCCGCCGAAACAATCCACGCAATGAACCCAAACATCAAGGTCGAGGCGCACAATGCGATCCTCGACTCGAGCAATGCATTCGAGTTGTTCGAGAAATACGACTACGTGCTCAACGGCGTAGACAACTTCCCGGCCCGGTACCTCGCGAACGACGCCGCGTACCTGCTTGGGAAGACCTTGATCGACGGTGGCATCAATCAGTTTGAGGGTCAGGTAACGGTTTACAAGCCGGGGCACGGGTGCTACAGATGCCTGTTCCCCGCTCCACCCCCGCCAGGCTCAGTTCCGAGCTGTGCCGAAGCGGGCGTCCTAGGTGTGCTACCAGGCATCGTGGGATCCATGCAGGCGCTCGAGACCATCAAGCAGATCCTTGGCATCGGCGAACCGTTGATCGGGCGCCTGCTGCTATTCGATGCCCTGTCCATGGAGTTCCGCACTCTGAAGCTGCGGCGCGACAAGCAGTGTCCGGTGTGCGGTGACAACCCGACAATCACCGAACTTATCGATTACCACGAGTTCTGCGGCGCACCCATTCCGCACGAGCTTGCCGAACAGCGTGATCGGGTTCCAGCAACCCACTGACGCGCACCAACTCCCAGTTTCGGGTGCCAGGCTCCCTGTGCCTCTTCCAAAAAAGCGAGAGGTGCGCAGGGCATTGGGGTGCGACCATTTGTATGGAACTCCTGAAATATCGGTAAGGGACCCAGTCGGAGTGACGTTGGTCGTTCTGGACTGATTAGGCAGACAGATCAGATCACGACCCAGGATTCTTGCGCATGTCAACCATCAGCATTTCCCGATCAGACGCTGACGCAGTCATCGAACACGCACGGAAAGGCGCTCCCGACGAGGTTTGTGGCTTGGTCGGCGTGCGTGATGGACGGATCTGCCGACTCACTCCCGCCAGGAATGCCTCGCCGACCCCGCGTAACCGCTTCGAGATCGATAGCCGGGACCTCGTTCAGGTCATCCGCGATGAACGCGACGGTCTGGATGTCGGTTTCTATCACTCCCATCCGGCTTCGCGAGCCTACCCATCGGCTACCGATATCCACTTCGCCGCCCTGTGGCCGGGCGCCCTCCAGTTGATGGTCAGTTTGCGCAATGACCGCGGGGGAAAAGGCGTGCCGGAGCTGCACGCCTACCGGATCAATGGTGACCGTGTTGAAGAACTGCGTTTGATCGTTGAGTGACCGGACTTGGTCGCGAACCAGTCAGGTCACTCACCGAACCTTACGGCTACGAGAGATCGTAGAGATCACCGAATTTATCTCTCAGGTAATCGAGATAGGGTTCAATCGTGAGCGCCCGACCGGTTGCCCGAACGATTGTGTCGTTGACATCGTACTTGCGCCCGAGGGCGTGCAAGTTGGTCTGTAGCCAGGAAAGCAAGGTTCCGAACTCCCCGCTTTCAATCTCAGTCGGAATTGACGGATGGACTTCGCAAGCCCGATCAAAACATTGCGCACTAAGGACGTTGCCAATCGTGTAACCCTGAAACTGCCCCGCGATTGGTGAAGCGAACCAGTGGACGTCCTGCATGCACCCATCCTGGTTACTCGGCGGGGTTATCCCGAGATCATCCTTGAACCGGGCATTCCATGCTTCTGGCAAGTCAGTGACCCGAAGTGATCCATCGAGCAGCGCGAGTTCGAAGTCGAATCGCATCATGATGTGCAAGTTATAGGTCATTTCATCCGCCTCGACACGGATGAGAGACGGTTCTACCCTGTTGATTGCCCGGTAGAACTGGTCGGCAGTGACGTCACCGAGTTGTCCGGGAAACGTGGACTGAAGTCGGGAATAGCCCCACTTCCAGAACCCACGGCTCCGTCCAACAACATTCTCCCAGAGGCGGGACTGGCTTTCGTGCACACCGGATGAAGCACCGCTGCCAAGTAGGGTGCCGTCAAGACCCGGCGCGACGCCTTGCTCGTACATCCCGTGCCCAGCCTCGTGCATCGTGGCAAACAAGCCAAAGCGAAGATCGGTTTCCGACAACCGGGTAGTGATCCGGACGTCGTTACGGCTGAAGCTGGTCGTGAACGGGTGGGGCGCGCGATCCTGGCGACCACGTTCAAAGTCGTACCCGAGCTTTCGCGCGACCATCTCACCGAACTGCCATTGAGTGTCCACCGGATATGCGCGGGTGAGGAACGTGTCATCGGGGCGGGGCTGGGCGATGATCTGGCGCACCATGGGAACCAGGCGGGCACGTAGGGAGCTGAACAGTTCCCGGACCGATGCGACATCCAAGCCCGGCTCTGCCTCGTCGACAAAGACGTCTGCCAAATGAGCAGTGCGTGGAAAGAAACCCGCGTACTCGCGGCTGAGGTCTACAGTTCGTTCGAGGATTGGCGTGACCGCCTCCCAATCATTGGCCGGTCGTGCGACCGCCCACGCCTGATAGGACGCCGACTGGTGTTCGGCGAACGTTGCCATGAACGATCCCGGCACACGGACAGCCCTGCGGTAGTCCTGCCGCGCGATTCTCAAAAGGGACGCCTCGTCGCTGTCACTGGGAAGAGAAGATTCAAACGGTCCGAGGCTGTCGAGCAAGACCCCGATGCGATCATCCGTGAAGTGCTCATGCGCAAGGCGCGTAAGCGTTGCGAGATGCCGACCCCTCGGGCCCCCCGCTCCGGCCGGAAGATAGGTCATCTGGTCCCAACCAAGGACCGCACTGGCTGCGTGAAGGTCGTGCACCGTGGCCAGACGTCCGAGAAGCTCGGTGTACTCTGCGGGATGGCTAACGCTCGTTTGAGAGGTGGTCACCTGAGCATCTCCTTTGGCGGAGGGTAGCAGGTTCGCCCGAAGCTACCGAAACGGGCAAACGGGTACCATTGCTCCAACGGAGTTCGGATCGCGCGATGACAACTGTTGCAGATGCGGTAACCAGCACGGTCGACCTGTCTCCCGAAGAGGCGCAGGCGTACTCTCGTCTCCGTGCCATTTGCCGGGATTTAGGTAGCACACTTGTCGCGTTCTCAGCCGGAGTGGACAGCACGCTGCTCCTGAAAGTGTGCGTTGACGAGCTTGGTGAGCGGGCAGTCGCGGCGACTGCCGTTTCCGAGAGCTATCCGAGCCACGAACTCCAGCAAGCCAAGCGCCTCGCGCGCGATATCGGGGTCCGCCTCATTCTTGTCGAGACACACGAACTTGCCGACGAGAATTACGCGAGCAATCCAACGAACCGTTGCTTCTACTGCAAGCAGGAACTTTTCACGACAATCTTTCCGGTTGCGACGGAAGAGGGACTGGCCACAGTCGTCTACGGTGCGAATTTGGATGACACTGGCGATTACCGGCCGGGCATGCAGGCCGCCAAGGCGATGGGCGCGCGAGCGCCGCTGCTTGAGGCAGGTCTTGGTAAGCCTGAAATCCGTGCAATCTCCAGACACCTCGGTCTTGAGACGTGGGACAAGCCCGCCTTCGCCTGCTTGTCATCGCGTATCCCGTACGGCGAGCGCGTGACGCCCGAGAAACTCGCCCAGATCGATCAGGCTGAAATGGCGCTTTATGAAGCAGGGTTCCGCCAAGTCCGGGTTCGTCATCACGGCGACCTGGCCCGAATCGAAGTGCCTCCATCCGACCTGTCCCGATTCTTCAGTGANNGGCATCAACGTGCTCGTCACGTCAAGACTCAAGGCAATCGGTTTTCGCCATGTCACGCTGGACTTGCAGGGGTACCGCAGTGGAAGCCTCAACGAGGGTCTTTCCGCAGCCATCGCGTCCACCGGAACCCCGGCAATGAGTGCCAGACGCGTGTTGCCCGTTGTGAACGTCTCTTGAACTCGTGGTTAGTCCGTCAGGGTGACTGACGCCTGGCCAAGGGTTCCGAAATCGACCATCACCACGTCACCCTCAGCGACCGGCACGGGTACGACGCATGTTCCAGTGATTACGACCTCCCCGGCCGCCAGGAACAAGCCGAGCCCAATAAGCTCATTGGCAAGCCATGTGAGCGCGACGCACGGATCCCCAAGCGCATTCGCACCACTGCCTTCGGCGACAAGGTCTCCGTTACGGAATGCAGAAACGCGATGGTTTGCCAGGCCGGTTCGCGACCAGCCGTACTCAGTTTCCGCTCCTGCGATCACGATTCCTGCACACGCCAAATCAGCAATGAGTTGCGCCTCTCCGGCACCCAGGAAATCAAGGTAGCGTGAATCCGGAATCTCAATCGCCGGGAACACCGGCCCGACGGCAGCCATGACCTCCGCTACCGACAACGGGCTATCTGAGATCGGCCGGAGGTCCCTTGCAATGCGGAAGCCAAACTCGGCTTCCGCGACACGCATCGCATTACCCCTTAGGGAGGCGCGGGTCTTGTTGCTCTGGAACCTGCTGGCAAGGACGCGCCCGGCTAGCGGCCCGGAAACCCCGATGTGGCGCTGTCCGGCCACACTTGTCGCTGCGATCTTCCAACCGAATGTCGCCTCACCCGATAACGTGACGACCGCAAGCTGCATCGCATATCCCTCAGCACGGCCCTGAGGACGTGAATGGTGCGGAAGTCCGTCAATCCGGATCCGTGTACGCCACGCTTCAACCAAGGCAGAAGCGGGATTGATGACGGCCGGTGGCGTCACAGGGTCAGCCATGGCGGAGATCATAGCGTCCGAGAGCGCACCTTGCGCTTCGCTCGGGACCCCGCGGGAATCAAAACGCCCACCCATTCAGCGGGCGGGCGTTGACCATCGGAGAGATTGGTGACTAACCCCCGGCAACCGCCGGAACGATGCTCACCTCATCACGATCAGCGACTGGGGTCGACTGGCCTTCCAGGAAACGGATGTCCTCGCCGTTCACGTAGATGTTCACGAAGCGGCGGATCTCACCGCGCTCGTCGTAGAGCCGATCATGAAAGCCAGGAAAATCGGTCTCCAGCGATGCGAGAACCTCACCGACCGTCCCGGGCTGAAGTGTCAATTCTGAAGCCCCGCCGGCAAGCGGACGGAGGGGGGTCGGGATGCGTACTTTCACTGCCATTTCATAAGCCTCATTCAAGGAAGTCGGGGGCATGCGGGTATCAGACCTGCGTGGCCAATCATCCGCACGCCGAAGTCAGTGTGGCTTGGACAGGTAGGCCTCGAACGCATCAAGGTTTGGCTGAACAACCGGTGTCTCGCCCAGCAGGGCGTCAACGGCATCGAGAGTCTTCAGCCCATTTCCCGTGATGTACGCGACAACGCGTTCGTCGCGCCCGAACTTGCCTTGTGCGGCCAATTTCTTCAGCACCGCGATGGTCACACCGGCCGCTGTCTCGGCAAAGATGCCTTCCGTCGAAGCCAATAGGCGCATCGCATCGGCAATCTCAGGATCGGTTGCCTCGGCAACACTGCCACCGGTTGCGCGGGTGGTCTTGAGGACGTAGTACCCGTCAGCAGGATTTCCGATTGCCAAGGACTTCGCGATGGTTTCCGGGGTCTTCACTGGCTTGACAGCGTCCCAATTCCGTTCGAAGGCGTGGGCAACCGGGTTGCACCCTACGGCCTGCGCACCGGACACCTTGAACGACTTGCCGTTTGTCAGTCCGATCTTCGCCAATTCGTTGAAGCCCTTGGTGATCTTCACCAGAAGCGACCCGGATGCAATCGGGATAACCAGGTGGTCAGGCACCTCCCACCCAAGTTGCTCGGCCACTTCAAAGGCAAGCGTCTTGGACCCTTCCGAATAGTAGGGGCGCACATTGATGTTGCAGAACGCCCAACCGCGCTGGTCGGCAATTTCGGAGCAAAGCCGGTTCACGTCGTCGTACGTGCCATCGATGGCGATGACATTCGCCCCGTAAACCTGCGCGTTCAAGAACTTGGCGCGCTCGGTGTTCTGGGGCAAAAAAACGTAGGTGTTGAGCCCGAGACGGACACCCGCAGCGGCGACCGCGCTTGCGAGGTTTCCCGTTGAGGCGCACGCGAAGGTATCAAACCCGAATTCCTTGGCTTTTGCCGAGGCGACGGCGACGACACGGTCCTTGAATGAGTAGGTCGGGTTGACTGCGTCGTTCTTCAACCACAGGTTGTTGATGCCAAGCGCCTTGCCAAGCCTGGTCGCGCGGACGAGTGGTGTCCAACCTACGCGCCAGTCGATGTCTCCCTGACCGTCAAGCGGAAGCAGGTCCCGGTATCTCCACATGTTGTCCGGACCACGGGCAATCGTCTCGCGCGACACGGTCTCACGGATGAGGTCGTAGTCGTACTGAACTTCAAGTGGCCCAAAGCAACGGCTGCAGACGTGGATGGGTGCAATTTCGTACGTGTCACCGCATTCGCGGCACGCAAGACCATTGATGCGCGTCCGTCCGTCGTTGCCACCCGGACGGCCCGCCACCACTGGCGCCAATGTACTGACCATGGGGTTCATCCCCTCCTGATATCCGGTGTCTCCACCGTTGTCCTTGTCCTTCACGGACCGAACTCACCAGGCACTACCCGGGGGGAACAAAAAAACCCCGGGCATGAGGCCGGGGTACGACGGACGTGCAGCTACTGTCTGCATGCTTATCTCGCCACATTCATTCGGCATGAAGCCGTTTGCCTAGTGACCGGAGTTGGCACCTGTCGCGCCGTGCGAAAGATCGCACACGCAGTGGTTGCCGGGTTTCGTCGGGCCGTATCCCTCCACCTCTCTGGATAAGAGCGGTCAGTGCAGTTGTTAAGGTGACTCCAGTCTAGCACCGGGTCAGCGCGATAGCAACCGCGGCGATTAGCCGGGTGCATTGGCAACCCCGTTGGTCAGTCAGCGCCCCGACGTTCTCTCACCATTTCCAGCACCAGCCGGTTTGCCAGGGCCACCGAGTAGTTCTGCCCACGGTCCTGTGGATACACCTGAAACATGCTGCCAATCCACAGACCGGGCAGCGGTCCCTTCAGCGGCGGGATATGCGAAGGAAACTCCCGGGTCACGATTGGCTGTGCGTAGGGTGCCCCGAAGATCCACGAGTCACGGATCGATGCCTCATTGAATGACGGGACGATACGTTTGATGGCCGGTACATATTCCGCGCGGACCTCCTCAAGGGACTTGCTGAAGAGTGGATGGTCCATGGGGTGGTAGTTCCCGAGGTAAACGATATGCCGACCACCGTAGCGCGACGGCGGGACGTAGTTCGTGTGTTCGACAACCACCAGGAAGGGATAGCCACTGTCATTCACGTTGAGCCAGTAGGTATTTTCCGGCAGCAAGGGCTTGTCAAGTGCAAGCACAAGGCAGTGGGCACCGAAGGCATCGCCCCAGTCGTGCCGGTGGCGCCAGACCTCCGGCAGGTCGGGGATCAGGCGGGCGGTGACGCGGACCGGAAGGGTTGAGACCACACTGTCCGAAACCATGGTATGGCGCGTTCCGTCGGCATCACGGAGTGCAACCGACCACCGGCCCCCGGCAATCGGTTGCGCGCCTTCCACGTGGGTGCCAAGCCGGACCTCTCCCCCGAGGCGACGGATTTCACGAACCATCGCGTCGTAAAGGTCCTGAAAGCCGGGTTCGAGAAATCCCAGGGAAAAGCTCCGGCAATAGATCCGCGACCAGAACCACGCCAGCGAGATCTCATCGGCGCGGGTGCCGAACTTGGCCCGCAGCAAAGGTTCCCAAAGGACCCCGAAAGCCCGGGTGCCCATCATGCGCCTCAACCAGTCGGCGGCCGTGTGTCGCTCGAAGTACTCGACCTTCGGCCATGCCTTCAGGAAAGCAAGCACTGCTCCCATCCGGATACGGTCCACGAACGGAAGCGGTGAAAACCCCAGAAGCCCGGGAATGGTGTACGGCCGCCAGTATTTCCCGCCCCACAGCACCGAATTGACCGGTGAACCCCACCTGACATTTGCGGATAACCCCAGTTCTTCTATGAGGGAAATGATCGAAGTGTCAGACCGAAAGAGATGGTGATAGAAGCGGTCGAGGAACGGCCCACCGCCGGGCAGGTCGGGGGCGGGTTGGAACCCGGATGCCAGGCCGCCTGCCGTCGGTTCCTTCTCAACGAGAGTGACCCGTTCACCCCTCTGGGCAAGCCTGAGGGCGACCGTCAATCCGAGGGCGCCTCCGCCCAATACCGTTGTCGATGGTCCGCTCGAGGTTCGGTTTACTGATGCCGACACATCAGAAGGGTAACGGAGGACACTTGGCATGTCGGCGCGAACCCAAGACGCGAGTACCATGCAGCAACTAGTGACGTGGTCGACACGGGGAGGACATCGATGCCGGACGAGATTGCCCAAAGCGCACCGCAATCCAGTGATTGGCCGTCAGAAGCGGCCCCGATCGTCAAGTCCCTGGAGTTGCTTTGCCGAAGCCACTCCCCGGTCGGATGCGAACGCGAAATCGATCCGGTCATCCTCGACCTGATCGGACCCCTTTCAACCCGCACGTGGCAGGACGGGGCCGGGAACATTTTGGCTCACTTCCGGGGACGGTCGGACAGTGCGCCACTCCACCTGACTGCGCACAAGGACGAATTGGGGCTCATCGTCAAGCGTGTCGAACCGGACGGCAGGCTACGCGTCCAGAACATGGGTGGCCTCTACCCCTTCAAATGGGGCGAAGGACTGGTTGACGTGCTCGCCGATGACGGCACCGTTGTCACCGGTGTGTTGTGCTTCGGATCTCTGCACGTCTCTGAGGAGTCGCAGATCGAACGCGTCAAGGCCGGACGTGAGGCCATGGTCTGGCGGAACGCGTGGGTTGACTGCAAGCGCTCAAGATCGGAACTCGCATCTGCGGGGGTGCATGCGGGGAGCAAGATCGTGCCGGCACGGTCGAGGAAATCGCCCGCCCTGCTCGGGGACTACGTGTGCGGCCACGCGATTGACGACAAGGGTGGCGTTGCAATCCTGATAGAGATGGCGGCTCGCCTCGCGCACGAAGCGCCTCCACAGGACACCTACCTGATCATTTCAAGCATGGAGGAGATCGGTAGCGGGTCGGCGGCGTTCGCCACGCGAACCCTGCCTGGAGATCGACTGATCGCGGTTGAGATCGTTCCTGCCATGCCGGAATATGACATCGTCAACGACGCGCGACCAGTGATCCTGTATTCCGACGGTCGAAATGTGTATGACGAACGGGTTGCGAACCGCGCGGCCTTCCTAGCCAAATCCCTTGGGCTTGACGTGCAACGGGGCGTCCTGAGTTCGTACGGGTCAGACGCAAGCATGGCCAAGCAATCCGGGTCGACCCCTTCGATCGGCTTGTTCGGGTTCCCGACCGAGAACACGCACGGGTTCGAGATTGCCCATCTTGGCGGGATGGTCAACTGTCTCAAGATGACCGCCGCCTACGCCTACGACGCATGACCGGACGGTGCCTTCGGGCCTACTAGCGCCTACTCAGGAAATCGTGAACTGCAGGGTCCAAGCGGGGTACACGACATCCGGGGTCTCGCGTTCCGTCAAGTGACTGGCGGTGTCGATGCCAGTGATTACCCGCCGCCAGAAGTCGCGTGCCCCGGTGTTGTGGCGCGTACCCTGCACCACCCACGGTCCGGGGGTTGCCCGAAAAATCGCGTCCGCTGATGCACGGCCAATCCCAAGGCGCCGATAGCGGCGCATCACAAAGAACTCATCGATTTCCCGCGCACCCGGGTGGTCCGGTGCCGGCAACGCAATCGCAAAACCTGCCAATGTGTCCTGGCCCCATTCCGAATCGGTAACCCGGAACAGCCAGGCTTCGGCCCCCGGTTCTTTCAGACGAGGCTCCAGGACGCCAAGGTCCAGGTACGTGAAACGGCCCGCAAGGTTGACAATCCCGTTCTCAATCTCACTGAAGTCGTACTGATAGAACTGCGCCAGGTTGGCGAGTGCCGGCCACAACGCCGAAGTAACTGGGTCGAGGGTCACATTCATCACTGGCCGGAGTTTATCCCGCTGTGTGGTCGGGCAGGGTTGGTGGGTAGCAACCGAACACACAACTTGTTTCAGTTCCCAAGTAGTATTTGGGTTCGCGCCACGACGCTACCGACCACTCCGGACATTTCGACGGGGACTACACCGTCTGGCCCACGAAAGAACCGTCGAACTCATGTCCACCGCCACCCCTCAAGCCATGCCGACGCAGGTCGATGACGCTCCACGCACATCCGGAGCGGTCACGACGGCGGATACCTCCGCATCACACCTGAACCGCGACGGAGACGTTGCGAACCCGCCTACCCCGACTGACAACGGGTCGTCGCTGCGGAAACTTCGGCTTGACGTGATAAAGCTGGCGTGGCCGGTCGTGGTGGAGCAACTGCTGACCACTGCCGTCGGCATTGCCGACGTTGCGATCACAGGACGCCTCGGGCCGTCGGCACTTGCCGGGTCAGGCGTGAGCTTGCAGATCATGTTCATCGCATTCAGTGCCCTGAGTGCCTTCGGGATCGGTACGACGGTCGTCGTCGCGCAGGCGACAGGAGCGCGCACTCCGGCAGTCGCTGGGAATGCCCTGCGCCAAGGGATGGTGCTGGGAACGATTTTCAGTCTCCTCCTTACTTGTGTGGGATGGCTCATCACCGAACCGCTGATCGCGCTTGCTGGCGGGACCGGGGATGTGGCGGAGGCGGGCGTGACGTTCCTTACCGTTGGCTTGGTCGGCATGGTCCCCCTGACCCTGCAGTTTGCAATCGGTGGCGCCATGCGGGGGGCCGGTGATAGCCGCACCCCGATGATTTGCGGTGCCCTGGTGAATGTCGTGAACATTGCAGCGGCCTACGCACTGGCGTTCGGCGCCTGGGGCGCACCGGAAATGGGAGTCGCAGGCGCGGCCTGGGGCGCGAATATCGCCCGGGTTGTTGGCGTCGCGTTCCTACTCGGCACCTTGCTCATGCGGTCGGCTCCCGAAGGCATTCGCATCGGTGCCGGCGCCCCGGCCGGAACGACGGGATGGATGCCGAACATCGCCATCGGTCGCACTTTCCTGACATTGAGCCTGCCTGCGGTCATCGACCAACTTTCGTTCTCGGGAATGTTCCTGATCCTGGGACGCATCCTTCTTTCCATGGGTCCATCGGTCTTCGCGGCTCAGCGGATTGCAATCACTGCCGGATCGGTGAGCTGGCTACCGGCGATCGGGTTGCAGATTGCCGCCACGGCTCTCGTCGGCCAGGCGATAGGCGCGAAAGACTACGACCGCGTTGCTGCCGTGAACCGGTTCGCCCAGCAACTGGCGATCGGGTGGATGATTGCAGCCGCGGTCATCTTCGTGGTTGGCGCGCAACAGATCGCAGGGTTCTTCACCGCAGATCCGGACATCATGGCGCAAGCAGCATGGGGGCTGTATTCATTTGCCCCGGGTCTGCCGATCGCGGGCATCCAGTTCGTGTTGCAGGGGACACTGCGCGGGGCGGGCGACACGCAGTTCCCAATGTGGAACTCCATCATCACGCAGTGGCTGGTCATCCTCCCGTGCGCATGGTTCCTCGGTCACGTCCTCGGCTTCGGCATCGTTGGTGCCTTCATGGGGTTCATGGCGTCTTCGGTCGTCAATGTGATCGCGCTGCGTTGGCGGTTCGGCACCGGCATCTGGCGCTCAAAGGCGGTACTGGCGTCGGATAATCACGCTGTGACGGCAATCTGAAGTGCCGTGATGGCGGACCTTGACCGATAGTGGTTCCCGTGAGGCGGGGACGCCAGGACCCGTGTACATGGTGGGTTCCACGACATCGGCGTACACTTGTGACCACACCATAGGTGCCCGGCTTTCCTACGATGGGAAACCTTCACCGTACGAACTGGTTCCGGCATTCCGGGCCTGCACGTCGAGTCCGCCTGCCCGGCGGCCCCAAGGACCACTGTTCCCATGCCAACCACGCCATCCTCGACGACAGTCATGCGCGACCAAGAGACAGTTCCGGCAGAAATACCGTTGGTTGGCAACCTGGCCACCACCGGTCGGCCCCACGCGCCCGCTGTCACGACTGATCAACACACGGCTGGACAACCCACCAACAGATGGGCACTGGGTGCGGTGCTTGGTGACCGTGCACTTCGGGGGGACGTGATCCGTCTGGCGTGGCCCGTCGTCGTTGAACAGTTGCTCGCCACAAGCGTCGGCCTCGTTGACGTTGCCGTGATCGGTCGCCTTGGTTCGGCGTCGCTCGCTGGTTCCGGGCTTGGTCTCCAGATCATCATGGTCGCGATCAGCGCGCTGAGTGCATTCGGGATCGGAACAACGATCCTCGTAGCCCAGGCAACCGGACGTCGCGACCCGTTGGGTTCGGCAACGGCGCTCCGACAGGGTCTTACGCTAGGCACCGCATTGAGTGTCATCCTCACGATCGTCGGACTACTTGTCGCCGCTCCCCTCATGGCCTTTCTCGGCGGAACTGGTGACGTTGCGGCGATGGGCACAATCTTCCTACAGGTATCCCTGCTGGGAATGGTGCCCCTGACGCTGCAGTTCGCGCTCGGCGGGGCCATGCGCGGTGCCGGAAACAGCCGTACGCCGATGGTTGCGGGGGCCCTCGTCAACGTGATCAACATCGTTGGCGCGTACGGACTTGCGTTCGGTGAGTTGGGCATGCCAAACCTTGGCATTGCTGGTCCGCCGGTGGCGGCAAACGTCTCGCGCGTCGTTGGCGTGATCTACCTGCTGGCTGTTCTCACACTTGCGTCAGCTCCCGCCGGCCTCCGTATCGGGCGTCTGGCTCCGGCCGGAGCTTCGGGTTGGAGACCCTCCGCTGCCCTCACCCGCCAGTTCGTCCGGCTGAGCCTGCCGTCAGTCATCGAGCAACTCTCCTTCTCCTTCCTGTTTCTGGTGATGGGGCGTCTCCTGCTCACTCTGGGAACGACGGTCTTTGCTGCACAGCGGATCACCTTCAGCGCCGGCGGCGTCACGTGGCTTCCCGCCATCGGTCTGGCAACCGCGACCACTGCACTTGTGGGGCAAGCGATCGGGGCGAAAGACTTTGACAGGGTGCGCGCGGTGACGCGTTTCTCCCAACTACTCGGCGTCATCTGGATGGTTTGCATCGGCGTCATCTTTGCGTTCACGGCGCGTCTCGTCGCTGGTGCGTTCACAACGGACGACGTGATCGTGGAAGCGGCGGCCGGAGGCCTATACGCCTTTGTTCCGGCGCTACCTCTGTTCGCCTACAACATGATTACTTCGGGCGCGCTGCGCGGAACCGGCGACACCACCTTCCCGATGATCAACCAGGTCACGACCACATGGTGCGTCACGATGCCATGCGTCTGGATCTTCTCAACGTACCTTGGTTGGGGACTGATGGGAGCGTGCCTGGCGTTTGCAGTGTCCTCATCAATCAACTGCGCGGTTCTGACCTACCGGTTTGGACGCGAGTACTGGCGCACACGGACGACTGGACCAACCATCGTTCCGGTGGTCTTCACGCACGCGGGCGAGTAGCCAGACACGGACGTGCGTTTCGCGCCCGGAGGCCGGCCATGGACAATCCTCTGAGACCGTCACGACCGATTCAGGTTCGCATCCGCGCGGTGAACGCCGCGAATGGTTGGACCGCGCCTTCGGAGACTGGAGAGTGGCGCGAGATCGTCGCCCGCCTGGCGCTCGCAAACACCGAGGTTGCCGAGGCGATCGAGGTCGTCCGGCGGCGGCCACTTGATCACGGTCACCTTGCCGAGGAACTCGCCGACGTGATCATCCGCCTGTTTGATCTTGGCGAGGGGCTTGGCATCGAGGTCCTCGCCGAGGCTGCACAGGGTGTGAACCCGGCCGAGGCCGAACTGATCGCAGTCGGCGTATCCGATCAAACGGACGCTGCAGGACTGGTAGTTGCCCTCGGAATCATTGGGGCGCGAATCGCGCGACCAATTCCCGCATTCACCGTACCCGGGGGCGCACCGGAAGTCTCGGCGCTCTCCCATGACATTGGCGCCGCGTGTCTGCTCACGATGGAGTTGGCACGCCACCTCGGGCTCAATATTTGCGACGCCGTCGAGGCGAAGATTGCGCGCAATGCCTCACGGGGCTACCACCACGGTGGCAAGGCGATTTGAGAGGCAATCGGTCATCGGCAAATGGAGGAATACGGGTGCGCCCGTGACCAGACCACGAAAAGGAAGTGTCCGGATACGGGAAGCGAATGCCGAAAGGCCAGAGGCACAAGTCTCCCAAGGGCAGAGCGCGTTATGAAAGCGCACGATGGCGTCTTATCCAGACAAGCCTCATGCCGAGTTCTATTATACAATATGTATTTTCAGATTCCGCTCGTCGCCCCGCCCGCCACGGCGCGCGGGGTTCGCGGATGATGGGCCAGCCGCGAATCCAGTGGCGGTGAGGTGCGCTGCCCCCCTGGAACGGGCGGGTCTTGCGGACTGGGCGTGGAAACCCGCGTGGATTCCGCAGG
>DDYL01000042.1:0-4864 GCA_002347925.1 Chloroflexi bacterium UBA2235
CCGCCGCTGCGGTCGGGGCCGCCGGTGCGGCTGCTGCCTTGGTCGGTTCGGCCTTCGCCGGGGCCGCCGCCGGGGCGGCTTCGCCACCGCATGCGGCCAGGATCAGCGAAGATCCAGCCGCGCCAAGCAGGCCGAACGACGCCAACCAGCCACGACGTGTCGTGCTTGAAGACATTTGATTGTTTCCTCTCTACTCCGGTCGGTGAAACGAACGCACCCGGCCGTCATGAACGTGCCGGAAACGTGCCATGCAGTCACACCGCGTGACCATGGCCCGATACAGCAGGACGGCGCGGTCCGCAAACCCGCCGCCGGTATCCCCGGTTCCCCCAGAGAGACACCCTTCCCACTGTCATCGCCTTCCCCGATGATACCGCCCGAACGGCCTTCACACACAGGCCAACGGTGTTGCCAAGTCCCCCGTGCATCAGGGACCGCGCATCTTCCCGGCCCCATGGTCGACCAGACACCCGCCGACGCGCGACAATCCGGCATGGCTTCGCAAGGCACCGGGTCGGCACCGGTCGGGGGCGGGTTCGTGCCGTGGCTTCCCACCGGCGCACCGGGCACCGGCATCCCCGCATCGCTGCCCGACAACGACCTCCTGGACCCCCCCGTGCGCCCGTTGGTCGAGGCCCTCAACCGCACCGGATGGGCACGCACCGTCTTCTCCTGCGGCGGACACCCCGAGGAACCCGATGCCGTGGCGCGCGGACGACGCCAGGCCCACGTGGACGTGGTGGTCTCCGACCGTCGCCAGTGGTCGGCGTGGGTGCGCCACGTGAAACGTGACGTGCCCGAGGCTATCCAGCGCATCACCGATCAGGATGGACCGGGCAGGGATGGCGCGCGGATCCGCATCGCCGAAGGTGGACTGGGGCCCCTGCCCACATGGCTTGCCGACGCCCTCGCACCACACACACCCGGAGGCATCCCCGAACCCGGCCCATTCATCCGTGGTCTGGCCCGGGTGGCAATCCTGCTTGACCTGCCATGGCTACCCGATGCCACCACGCCGTGGCGCTACCGTCGCTTGGTATTGGAACCGGTGCCCTACGGCATGGATGCCGACCAATGCCGGAAGGCACTGGACGTGGCCATCGGGATCGCTACCGAATGCCTCGAACGACTGACGCCCGACGCACGCTAGATCTCGCCCACGATCGAGGTGCCGTAGTCTAGGAGGATGCATGCCCGCCTTCGTGGAGGATGCGCCTCGTCGCAGGGTCACCGGATGCGAGACGCGCCGGGACCAACGTGGCCAAGGACACCGGTCTGAACGCGCGGTCAGCCACGGTCGCCGAACCTACGCCCACGGGTCGATCACCTGGATCCCGCATCCCGCAAAGTCACCCACGTTCCGCGTAGCCACGGCGGCGTGGTTGGCACGGGCAATCGCAGCAATCTGGCAGTCGAATTGGCTGATCGGTCTCCCGGCGACGCGACGATCGGCAGCGATGTCTGCGTAGGCGCACGCAGCGGCCCGGTCGAACGACAGGACCCGGTTCCGAAAGTCCTCCTCAAGCAAGCCTTCAATCGCCTTGGAAAGCGCCGCGCGTCGCCGGCCAGCCGGCAGCATCGCCACCCCGTGGCGCAGTTCCGCTTCACCCACGGCGGTGAAGTAGACCGTCGCGCCGTCCTGCAGTGCTAGCCAGTCCACCACCTGTCTGGCGGGTACCGGTCGCAACAGTTCGGAGACGACGTTGGTGTCGAGGACGATCACAGCCCGTCCAATCCCGACAGGGAGGGTTCACGCATCGCCTCACGAACGGGCAGCTCCAGATCCATCCGGTTGGACGGTGCAACGCGGGCGCGGATGGCGGCGGCGAGATTGCGTGGCGGGTCAGCCTCGCCAATCGCGTGGCGAAGGATTGCGCGCGCCTCCTCTTCCATGGAATGGCCGTGCATGGCGGCGCGCACTCGCAGCCGATGCTTGATGTCGTCGTCAAGGTTGCGGATCGTGATGGACGCCATGGTGACCCCTCCGTAGCCAGATTATGATTGCATTGTATTCAATGCATGCGATGCAATCGGCAGTGGCTCAGGATTGACCATTCTTACCCAGCACCTGCCCTTCGCCTGGCCCGCCGGGCAATCCGGTTTGCCCTACGGCACGGAGCACGGATGCCGACCAATGCCGGCGGATACTCGACGTGGCCATCGGAATCGCGACGGCACAACTGGACACCGGCACACGCGCGGCTGCGGGGTGACCCTCTGGCTGCCGGCCAGGAGGAACTTACCGGCAGCCAGAGTTCCAGAGGGTGGGTCAGCGCCCGGTGATGCGGTACTGCAGCATGCGGAACTGCACGCGCGCAATGCACAGCAGGCAGATGCTTGCCGTGGCATCCAGCAGCATCATGGGAACCAGCATGCCGGTCAGGGCCGTGGCAGCCACGGTTTCATCGGCGAAGGCCAGCACGGCAGCCGCGCCCAGGACAAGACCACCAATCACCCGGGCAACCCGGCGCGTGGCCATGGCCTCCGGAACAAGGTCCGCCTGCACCCAACCGCGTGGTTCAGCAACGCGCCAGACAAACTGCCGGAAGATATCCGCACCCGCCCAGAAACGGCCCACACCCATGATGACGCCCGCCGCCAACAGGAGGATCCCTCCCGTCGGCATCTCCGGCGCAATCCACGCAAAGGCTATGCCAAGGACACTCAGGCCAACCACGCCAAACTGATGGGCGCGGCGGGCGGTGACATCGGTGCATTCGGTCTCGTGCGCGATTGCCTCGGCCATCACGGTCTCCCGGTCGGGATGTAGAGTATCCCGATCAACAATACCATGATACCGCATTGGGTGCCCCGCCACGCAACCCCCGGGAATACCGGCAAGGCATCACCGGGGTTGCGTGGCGGCGTATGCCGGGGTCAGCCTCCGGAGAGGACGGCGTTGATGCGGGTGACGGCCTCCTGGATGGTGGTCTTCACCGGCGCCTTGTTCTCGTGCAGGGACGTGAGGGCCGGCCCGAGGATCTCGGCGTTCGCCTTCTCCCACTTGGCACCGCCGGGGCGGAACCAGATGCTGTCGGCACTCTTCACCACCAGGCTGGCGTTCGGGTAGAACTGCTCCAGGCGCTTCGCCTCATCAGCCGCGATCGACTTCAGGGCCGGCAGCCAGAAGGTCTTGGGATCACGCTTGGCGATCCACGACTTCCATCCCGCCGGACCGAACTGCCACGACATCCACGCCCAGGCAGCATCCGCATTCTTGGATGCCGTCGGGATGGCCCATCCGGCCCCACCAGTGGGGTAATGCGCCTTGCCATCCTGACCCTTTGGCGCGAGGGTCATCGCCCACGGCAGGTTGTCCTTGGCCGTGTTCAAGTTGCCGGTGAACCACGTGCCGCCATTGAGCGTCGCCAGGCGTCCGCCAAGGAACCAGTTGTTCTCGCTGGGGATGTTCGCGCCAGTCATCACCTGTGGCGACGGCATCACGCGGTGCTTGTGCTGCAAGTCCACCATGAACTCCAGACCCTGGATGGCCTGCGTGCTGTCAAGGAGGCACTTGGCGGGATTCTCCACGTTGTCCACCGTCTGGCCCCCGTGGTTGTAGACGAACTGCTCATAGGTCCACTTGGGGAAGGAGTAGCCGTAGACATCCGCCACATCACCCGTGCCCTTGGTGAGGCGCTTGGCCTGTTCCAGGAAATCCGCCCACGTGGTGTCTGGCGTGGGAGGCTTCTCGCCCGCCTTCTCGAAGATCTGGGTGTTGTAGAAAAGTAGCGGTGCCGGCTGGAAGTCTTCCGGCAATGCCACCAACTTGCCTTGGTAGGTCTGGCCCTTGATCAGGTGGGGATAGAAGTCCGAGACCTGCACATCCTTTGTCTTGGCGAGGAAGGGGTTGAGGTCGCGCATCGCGCCCTCGGCAACCAGGCCGTGCAGGGCAGCGGCGTCACGACGGAAGACATCGGGAGGCGTGCCCCCGGCAATCTTGGTGATGACCTCCTGGTTGTTGCCGGGAATGAACTCGATCTTCACCTTGCGGTCCGCCATGAACTCATCGGCCGCCTTCAGGAAGGCCGGATCATTGGTGGCAAAGTTGTTGATGGTGGTAACGGCAAGGGTTTCCGGGAACTTCACCGGGGCGGCCGTCGGTTCCGGTGCCTTGGTGGGCGCCGCGGCCGTCGCCGCCGCCGTCGGGGCGGCTGGGGCTGCCGGGGCCTTCGTGGGTTCGGCCTTCGCCGGGGGCGCCGGGGCCGCATCGCCACCGCACGCCGCAACAAGCGATCCCGCAATGCCCGCGGCAGCAAAGCCAAGTGCCATCAGGCGCCGGCGGGACGTGGGAACCATCTCCATGGGAACCTTCCTCCTGTCGGGCGATGTCTCAAACCCGGCATCAGGCATTGCATGCGTGTGCGGAAATGGCCCCTAGATCGCAGACGGTTGCGTGCCAGAGGGTGCGATTCGCCCCTTCCGGGCAAGTGCCCGCTCGATGTACGGCACGATGTCTGGCGTGACGCAACCGGTACGCCCGTGGTCCACCACCACCTTCCCGATGATCCCGGCGGCATCCAATACGGCATGGCGGATACCCGGGCATCCGATGCCGATGGCGATCAGGGCCATGTTCATGGCGTACCGGGTGGCATTGGGCGACCCATGGATGGTGTCGCGAATGCGGGTGGCCAGTTCGGATGCCGTGGCGTCATCAAGGCGGTTGCCCATGGCAAGGGAAGCCATCGCGGACCATCCGGCAACCCCGGCCCACTCGTCCTGGGTCCCGATCCACTGGCGGGCAATCCCGTGGGCATCAGCGCGGTGCGACACAACGTCCGCCACGGCATTCGCAGTGGCACGGCATCGCGCGCCGGAGATCCAGTCGTCGATTGTCGCCCGTGAGAGGGCCTCCGGACTG
>DDYL01000042.1:4908-5330 GCA_002347925.1 Chloroflexi bacterium UBA2235
TTGAGGTCGGCGTAGGTCACGCCCCACGTCTCATCGTGTGCCCCATGGCGCCGGTAGATCACCGCCGTGGCCGGCTTGCCAACCCGGCGGAGTTCCTCAAGTACCGAAACGGCATCCACGCCCGGCATCACTCCTTGCAATGCGCGATGGTAGCGCCACGGATGAACGCCGGGGACGGTGCCGGCACGCCAGACCAATCACCCCGGGCCAGACGTCTCGGCGACGCGACGCAGGGGAACCGGGGCGGTGTCAGCATCCGGGTACGGCAGTGGTGCGGGATGGGTGGAACCGGGAACGGCCGGCGGGATCTCCACGAAGGGCACGCCGGAACGGAGCCAGTCGGCGAGTGTCTCGATGGTGGCACCGGCCAGACGCGGGCGCAGCGTGCATTCCCAGACAATCGCGATCCGCCACCCGGCGTC
>DDYL01000042.1:5413-10459 GCA_002347925.1 Chloroflexi bacterium UBA2235
GGCCGGCCGGGCAGGGTCCGGGCATGCAGGCGGAAGCGGAACCCGGCCCGGTGCAGGGCGCGTCGCACCCGCATCTCCGGCACGGTATCCCGCCCGCGGATCGACGCCATCATGCGCGACCGGGTGGCAGGGTCAACGATGTCTGGCATGACCGCGCAAGTGTGTCAGCGTCGACCGTCCGAGACCACCGCGCGCGGGGATGGTGTGGGATAGGCACACGGAGACCCGGCCACCTTGCGCCTATCCCTCGCGCCCCCCACGGGATAGTTCTTGCATGATTGTCATGTTGCGGGTATAGATATTGCAACAGTTTGCGGAGGTGATGGCGTGCCGAGATACCTGAACAAGGCCATGATCATCGGACACCTCGGGCAGGATCCCGAACCGCGCGTCCTGCCAAGCGGGGATACGTGCACCACGTTCTCGGTCGCCACCACCCGCCGGTGGACCAGCCAGCAGACCAACGAGACCCGCGAACAGACGGAGTGGCACAACATCGTTGCCTGGCGTCGCCTCGGCGAGACCTGCTTGCGGTACCTGCGTCGCGGCAGTCTTGTCTATATTGAAGGTCGCGTCCAGACACGGTCGTGGGTGGATGCGGAGACCGGCAGGAAGGTTTCGCGCACCGAGATCAACGCATCCTCGATGAACATGCTTGATCGCAGGCCCGATGACGGGGCCGGGGCCGGGGACAGTGCCCCCATCCCGATCTCCAGCCGGCAACGGCAGGGATCCCGTTCCACGTCAATCGGGCGCACCATGCCGGTACCGCACCCCGCCCCTCCCGCTCCGGACCCGGAACCACCGGAGGATGGGTTTGGCGACGACGACGACTTTCCCTTCTGACCCGATCAGGTGGGACGGCGCACCTTGGTCCATGGGCGTCCCTGCCACTTTCATCGGCAGGGAACCACCGCCATTCCGCAGAACCCTGCCGGCGGGGGCGCGGGCGATCCCAGGGCGGTGATGGCCCCGGTCGGGACACCCCAGGGCAGGCTTCACCCAAGCCCAGCCGTGCCTGGGTATGCATTCACATGATTGGTACGCCTCGGAAGCGACAAGGAAGATGCGGGCACGGATGCCCGCGGACCACGGCGGAACCCACCACACGGAACCCTGCCGGCGGGGGAACCGGGGATCCCCGGACGGCGCCCTAAACGAGGAGCACGGCGGGAGCCAGTTGGTGACTGGACGGAGTGTTCAATGTTGCAACGCCAGTGGCCCCCGCGGTGTTGGCGAACCCGCATAGACTTCCAGGTAATGGCCTAGGCCGAACAGTGCCATGGGCGTCGTGTGGCGTCCGGGGCTTGCACTGACCGGCCTGTTGCCGGAGGGGATTACCGCATGAAGAACTTGCGCAGCGTGGCCATCGCAGGGGTGATGGCACTTGCCCTGCCGTCGCTTGCGATGGCACAGGCACCGACCACCCTCACCATCCCGCTGGCCTCGAACAACAACTCCGGCGTGACCGGTACCGCGGTCATCACCGACATCGGCGGGGGCAAGTCCAAGGTCGTCCTGACCATCTCGGGTGGCAAGAGTGCCACGACGGGTCCGGCACACATCCACTCGGGCAAGTGCCCGGAAGTGGGCGCCGTCGTTGCTCCCCTGACCAACCTTGCCAATGGCACCTCAACCACGGAGGTGGCAGTTCCCATCTCGGCAATGATCGGCGCCGCTCACGCCATCAACCTGCATGAGACCGGTGTCAGCGGCGTGGCCGGCTACGTGGCTTGCGGCAACCTGGTTGCCACGCCAACCGCAATGCCCGCCACCGGCTTCGGCACCCGCACCATCGCCCTCGGTGGCGCCGCCGGTGCCGCCATCCTTGGCGGTCTCGGCGCCGGCATCTCGATGATCCGCCGTCGCGTCATCGCTTCGCGCGGCTAATCCTCGCAGGGTCGCGACGGTTCCCGGGCACCTCGCCCCGGGGCCGTCGCCGTACCGTACAACCATCCGGATGCGTCGACGCGCCGCCCTCGTCGCCACAATCGCTGCCATCGTCGCCACCGGTATTCCCGGCGGCCCGCCAACGGTGCACGTCTCCCGCATGGCGCACGCCTCGACCGGTACTGGTCAGGACACGTGGCCCGGGAACATCGGTGACACTGCCGATGACCCGACGCGCCAAACGGATACCGGTGTCGCTTCCCGCACACCCACCGCGATCAGGCTTGGCCGTCTCTCCATTGGTGCCAAGGTCACCGAACTGGGCATGGACGGTTCTGGTGCCTGGCAACTGCCGGACGCCGGCGTGGGGTGGTACTGGTTCACCGCAACCCCGGGCACGCCGGGCAACGCAGTGATGGTGGGGCACTTTGACACCTGGTGGGGTGGCGATGGCCCGTTGGCCCGCCTGCACGAGGCACGCGTTGGTGACCGCATCGACCTCGACGTGACCACGCGGACGGCCAGTCCCGAGAGTGATGCCCCCGATGGGACGGGCGAGGCCGTCGAGGTGACCGAGACGCTCACCTATGCCGTGGCAACCTCGCGACTGGTGGACCGCACCGATATCTCGCCGACGGCACCGACGGATGACGAACGCCTGACTCTGGTGACCTGCGCCGGGTGGTGGTCATTCACCCTGAATGACTACACGATGCGCCGGGTGGTGACCGCACTCCGCACCACGTAGGCCCGGCCAACCACCTCGCATCGTGGTGCCGGGTCACGCCTTCCAGGGTTGGGGCAGGCCCATCACGCGGCGTTCGTGGTTCAGGAGGCGGGCCTTGAGGTGCAGGCCGCCGCCGAAGCCGGTAAGGGTGCCATCGGTGCCAATCACCCGGTGGCATGGCACGATCAGCGGGACCCGGTTGGTGGCGTTGGCCCGTGCCACGGCCCGCACCGCAGTTGGCCGTCCGAGGGCGCGCGCAAGCTGCCCGTAGGTCCACGTTTCGCCGAACGGGATGGTTCGCAGTCCACGCCAAACCTGTTCCTGCCACGCGGTGCCGTGATGCCACGCAATCGGCAATGCATCCAGTGCGCCGGCCTCACCCTGCGTCCATGCCTCGATCGCGCGTCGCACGGTGCCCGTCTTCGCATCGTCCCGCATGGTTGTGGCATAGCCATCCCGCACGAGTTCATCAAGGAAGGTGCGCGGGTAGCACCCCTCGATGAACTGCAGGGCGAGTACCGCGCCGTGGATGTCGGTGGCGAAGTGCACCGGTCCCGCGGGTGTCGGGGCTTCGTCCAGAAACGCCACCGCGGGTGTACCAGGCGCCTCTCCCGTGGCATCCGGGCGCACCAACGTGCCCGCGGACGTGGTCGAGGCGTCGCGGGACGAACCCGATGCGTGGTGTGATGGCGTGGGATGGGCCAAGCGCAGCGTCTTGCCATCAGGGGGAACGGGGAGAGGAGGGTACTCGGAGGTCATGCCACATGGTGCCACGACCCGAGGCATGTCGGGAGGCGCGTACCGCAAATCCCTCATGCGCCGAGACGAATGAGCGGAGCCGGACTGCCCAAGCCCGGGTACGGATGCGCCCTGAATAGGTCCTCGCGTACCCCGAGGAATTGGTTCAGTTCCACGGTTTCGCCCCGGAAGGGATACGCGCCGGCAAGGATGCCCGATTCCTGCACCATCACCACGTATCCGTGTGCCGCGATGAAGCGTGCCTCGCGCCCATCGATGGTGTCAAGTTCGAAGATGAAGGCCGGAGGGGGGATGTTGCACCGGGAGGCAAAGTCGCCTTTCCCGAGGACAAACATCTCCAGTGAGACGGGCAGGCCGTAGACATCGCGTCGCGTTGGGGATGACACGATGCAACCCGTGAAGTCACGCGTGGTCAGTCCGAACTGGTCGATGAAGCGCAGGCGGCCGTAGTGTTCCTGGAACAGGTGGAAGGGCACCAGACCCGCCTGCCCGGACATGATGACGAGGGGTTCGTCCGGAACGGCGTCCACATAGAAGTCGATCACCGGCCGGATGGCATTCAGGAAGATCAGGTCGCGGTAGTGGGTGCGGTTCTGCGCCTCGAACCATGAGTACGGGGCGGTGTCTGTCGGGAAGGCATCGCGGGAGGCGCGGTCTCCAAGGACACTGGAGGTGGACCACACCTGTGCAAAGAGGCATGAGGTGAGGATGTTGAGGACCGCGATGGTGATGATGACGGCGTCGCGCGTGAGGACAGGGCCGTACCAGCAGAAGGCGAGGATGATGGTGGGCGCAAGGATGGGCACAAAGAAGCGTCCGCCTTCCATCCAGTCGCCCCCGGAGGTCAGCACGAAGAGGGTATAGATGGCCACGAAGACGGCGAGTGGTGCCATGCGCGACCGGATCGGGTCGGGTCGGCGGATGCCCCGGGCGAAGGCGACGATCATGACAAGCGTCAGCAGCGCAACGGGATACTGCCCGACGGTCGTGAGTGCGTAAGTGATGCCACCGGCTATGCGATCGAGTGCGAACGCCTGCGGGCCGACCTTGGCCGCGACTGGTTGGGGCAGGAGGCTTCCGAAGTACCACCACCGCCAGGCGAACTGCATGCCGGTCAGTGAGGCGGCGACGGCACCCATGCGGAGGTGTTCCCGCCACGCACGGCGCAGATGGATCTCGATGGATCCGGTGGCGACGAGGAACCCTCCGACGATGAGGAAGGTTTCCGGACGAACGGTAAGGATTACGGTGGTGGCAGCGCCGAATGCCAGTAGGCGCGCCCGGCCCGGTTTGAGGCGGTAGGCGTAGTAGGCGATCAGGAAGGCGATCACGGCGCCGGCATTGAGGGTGGTCTCGAGGCCGCCGAATGCCCAGTAGAGGAATGGGGTGGCCGTTGCGAGGTGGACCTGTGCCAGCGTGCGGGGCGTGCCAATGATGTCCGCGAGGCGCCCGATCAGCCAGATGGCGATGACCGCTGCGCCCGCCGACACCGTGACGCCGAGGGTTGGCAGGTTGACACCGGTGACCGCGTGCAAGATCCCGAGGATGACGGTGTGGAGGAGTGATGAACTCTGTTCCACGCGATCGCCATCGTAGTTGACGATCTCGCCGAAGCGGGCGATGGCGTGAGCCGCCCAGTAGGTGATGAAGGCATCATCGCGCCCGGCAGA
>DDYL01000045.1:0-3170 GCA_002347925.1 Chloroflexi bacterium UBA2235
ACGTCTGGATACATTCGGTGGCAACGCTCATATGGAACCGTGTCGTCAACCCAACGTTGGCGGCGCATGACCAAGGAGCAAACCAACCGTGACAGGCATGAACCGACGGCAGATTGGTGGGCGGCTCGCCGCATTCAGCGCACTCGGCGCAGGTCTCCTGACCCCGGGACTCGCGGCGGCGCAGTCCGCAAAGACGCTCAACGGCGCGGGCGCGACGTTCCCTGCGGTCCTCTACAGCAAGTGGTCCGAGGAATATCTCAAGGCGACCGGCCTCCAGATCAACTACCAGGCTATCGGTTCCGGCGGTGGCATCAAGGCTCATCAGGATCAGACCGCCGACTTCGGCGCGACCGATGGACCGATGAACGACGCGCAGCTCAAGGACGCCAAGGGAGGGGCAACGCTCCACATCCCCATGACGCTCGGCGCGGTCGTGCCTACCTACAACTTGCCGAAGATCACGCAGCCTCTCATCTTCACCGGTGATGTCCTCGCTGACATCTTCCTCGGCAAGATCGAGAAGTGGAATGACGCGCGCCTCAAGGAACTGAACCCCGGCGTCACCCTCCCGAACGAAGACATCATCGTTGTCCATCGCTCAGACGGATCCGGAACGACGTTCTGCTGGACCGACTACCTGTCCAGTGTCAGCGCCGAGTGGAAGGAGAAGGTTGGCTTCGCAAACTCGGTCAACTGGCCAACCGGTCTGGGCGGGCAGGGCAACGCCGGCGTTGCCGGTGAAGTCAAGAACAACGAATACTCGATCGGATACGTCGAACTCGCGTACGCCCGACAGAACAAGCTTGGTTTTGGGTCCGTCAAGAACTCGTCTGGAAACATCATCGCTCCGTCCTTGGCATCCGTGACCGCAGCCGCAGCCGGCGCCCTCAAGACGATGACCGACGACCTCCGTGTCTCCATCGTGAACCCGGCGGGTGCGGCCGCCTATCCGATCGCGACCTTCACGTGGATCCTCGCGTACCGCCAGCAGCGGGACGCATCGAAGGGACGCGCGTTGGCAGACTACCTCTTCTGGTGCATCACTGAAGGCCAGAAGTTCTGCGCCGACCTGGACTACGCTCCCCTGCCAAAGGCGATGCTTCCGCTCGCCTTCGCGAAGATCGAGTCGATGAACTCGCAAGGTGAGGCGCTGCTTGCTTCCGGGTCAGCGCTGCCCCGCCAGACCGGTCTGGTCAACAATGGCGACGGAAGCGAGACCGCGTCATACAGCGATGGCACAACGGACAAGCGGCCGGTTTCCATGACGATTGTCGACACGGCGGCGGCCGCTGGTTCGTTCGGCACGCTCCTCGCCGCCGCACAGGCTGCCGGCCTGGTGGACGCATTGAGTGGGTCCGGTCCGATCACCGTCTTCGCACCGACGGACTCGGCCTTCGAGAAACTCGGCAACGACACGATTGCCGCGCTTCTGGAAGACAAGGAGAAGCTGGCGTCGATCCTGACCTACCATGTGGTCAAGGGATCGGTGCTCGCCAAGGACGTCGTGAAACTGTCGACGGCGACCACGCTCCAGGGTTCAGACGTCAAGATTGACGCCAAGGCAGCGGTGCGAATCAACGACGCGACCGTGACCAAGGCCGATATTCAGTGCTCAAATGGAGTCATCCACGTCATCGACACCGTGCTGATCCCGGCGTAGCACGCAACCTGTCTGGCAGCCGCGCGACTTCTGAAGCGCGGCAGTTCGGGTAGAGAAAAGGGGGTGCTTGCGTAGCACCCTTTTTTCGTGATCCTGGCCGGTCCCAACGCGGCACGGAGCTTGTGAAGTCACGCATGACATCCGGAAGTGTTTCACCATTTTGGGACCGTCCGTTAACGTGGCGATCACGACCAAACCCGATTATTGAGGTGCAGCGTTCCTCCCGCTGCCTGCGCACCTCCACCCCCAAGGAGGCACGCAGCACTCCTCCTTCTCCAAGCAACCCCGGCAATGTTCCTGGTTCCCCCTCCAGGAAGGCCGGGGTTGTCATTTGTCCCGGACTGCGCAATTCGGATCCTGAATGCGGGCTTAGAATGGCAGCGCCGGACCGGCAAATCCCACAGTGACTGTCTGCGGTTCGAGGATATGGCGATGACCCGCGAGACCCGCAACATGCTCATCGGTGAGGTGTTGGGGACATACCTGATCACACTGATCGGCACGGGTGTGGTCGCAACCGCGGTCCTGACTGGCGCACAGGTGGGGTTGGGTCAGGTTGCCGCGGTCTGGTGGGCGGGGGTGACCATCGCGATTTTTGTGTCGCGGCCATTAGGCGTGGCGCACCTGAACCCAGCCGTGACGATCTCCATGGCAACGCTTGGGAAGTTCCAGTGGAACCTCGTGGCGTCAGCGATCCTTGCCCAACTAGCGGGAGCGGTTCTGGCTGGGGTCACGGTAGCCGTCGCCTTTGGAAGCCTTCTTGATCGGTTCCTGGCATCGAAGGGCCTAACGATCGGCGCGCCGGGTAGTCAGGTCGGGGCAATGGTGTTTGGTGAGTACTTTCCAAATCCGGCAATGTTCGGCACTGAACCCGATGCCTACGCAGTGATCTCACCAGTCGGAGCGACGATTGTTGAGGCCTTCGGAACTGCAATCCTCGTGTTCGCGATCATCCGTCTGACCGATCCGCGCTCCAGGGTGCCCGACTGGCTGGCGCCAATACTGATCGGGTTGGTCGTCGCCACGCTGATCAACCTCTTCGCACCACTGACACAGGCTGCCTGGAACCCTGCCCGTGATCTGGGCCCACGTCTGGTTGCCTGGGCAATCGGCTTCGGTGACGTTGCAATACCTGGCCCAAGAGGTGAGGTGTTTGTGTACATCGTGGGGCCAGTGTTCGGAGGGATTGCCGGCGGCCTTCTGGCAAAGGCGCTTGAAGCAATCGCGGCGCGACAAGAAATGGAAGAATCCCAATGAACTCGACCAACCGCCACATTCTCGTCCTGTGTACTGGAAACTCGGCACGATCACAGATGGCTGAGGGATGGTTCCGACACCTCGGTGGGAGCACCGTGACCGTCGCTAGTGCTGGGACAGCACCCCGGCCTGCCGTGCATCCGCTCGCCATCGAGGCAATGCGAGAGGTCGGGATCGACATATCGGCTCACTGGCCAAAACTGGTGCAAGACGTCATGGACACGCCATACGATTACGTTGTGACGGTCTGCGA
>DDYL01000045.1:3181-5817 GCA_002347925.1 Chloroflexi bacterium UBA2235
TCCGCGATCAGATTGCCGACACCATACGAACGTGGCTCGCAACTGGACAATCGCCAACCCATTGATTGGGAGGCGACCATACCCGTGAGCCAGTGATGGGGTCTGCGCCCCATGGCACGTGACCGGGTCCGTGACTCAGGAGTGACTTTCGACAACGTTAACAACCTCACCTCGGTCGTTAATGTGATGTTCATGAGCCGCCATGACACTACCTTACAAAGTAGTGCGGCAATGACTGACAACCTGACAAACCGAACTGCAATGGGGAATATCCAACCTTGGGTGCCGGCTCAGCAGACGGCCGGCGCCCGCCCGCCCACGGTGCTGGTCGTCGATGACGAGGATGCGCTGAGGGCGACGATTGCCTACTCCCTACGGCGAGTCGGGTTTGAGGTTCGGACGGCCGTCAACGGGCGCGAGGCGCTCACCGGAGCCCGCGCGGTTCCGCCTGACCTGATCCTGCTGGATGTTCTGCTTCCCGGCGGGGTGGACGGCTTTGAGACATGCCGACTGCTTCGGCAGACTCTCGCTTGCCCGATCATCTTGGTAAGCGCACGAACCAGCGAAATTGACCGGGTTGTCGGGCTGGAAGTCGGCGCGGACGACTATGTCACGAAGCCATTCTCGATGCAGGAACTCGTTGCGCGGGTCCGGGCACACCTGCGGCGCGCATCCATCAAGGTTGGGGAAGCGGAAGCATTGCTGTCGGAGGTCGATGATGCGGCGGGTCGATCAGGGGCGGTCAAGATCACGCAAGCCCGGTTCAGTTTCCCGGGGCTTTCAATCGACAATGGACGGCGCGAAGTGCAGGTGGATGGTCAGGTCATCACGCTGAAAAGGCGTGAGTTTGACTTGCTTACATTCCTGGCACGCAACCACGGGATAGTGCTCACCCGCAACCAGATCCTCCGGGCCGTCTGGCCGGAAGAGTTGCATGGCGAGGACACCCGGACGGTAGACGTTCACGTGTCGCGGCTCCGGCTCAAAATTGAAAGTGATCCGGACGAACCACGGTTCGTTCACACGGTTCGGGGGACCGGCTATCAGTTCCGCGTTCAGAGCCCAAGTGGGGCCGGACGCGCCGTCAGGGAGTGATGCGACGCATCCTCAACGACCCCGCCACTGGTGAGGAGAGGACGCCAGGGGCACCAAAGGCCCAACGCACACACAGGAGAAGGAAGGCGCTACATGACCACCAACGAACGAGCAACATCATCCCGGCGATCAATGTTCGCCCGCATCTCGGCCACCATGACAGGTGCTGCGCTACTCGCCGCTTGCGGTGGCGAAGCTGAACCGACCAAAGCCCCAGTTGCTCCCACCGCTGCTGCCAAGGCAGAACCTACCAAGGCCCCTGCGGCGGCTCCGACCACGGCAGCTGCATCCGCGCCGACCACTGCAGCCCCCGCATCGGGCGCAGTGGCAATCACCGGCCCGTTCGAAGGCGAAGCCAAGACCCTGACCGGCGCAGGCGCCACCTTCCCGGCCGCGCTCTACTCCAAGTATTTCAACGAATACAACAAGCTCACCAAGGTCGAGGTCAACTACCAGTCGATCGGTTCCGGTGGGGGCATCAAGGCAATCAGTGATCAGACGGCCGACTTTGGTGCGACCGACAGCCCGATGACCGACGCCCAGTTGAAGGAAGCCAAGGGCGGCGAAATCCTGCACATCCCCATGGCCCTCGGCGCGGTTGTTGCAACCTACAACATCCCGGGCCTCGAGACGGCGAAACTCAAGTTCACTGGCGAAACGTTGGCAGCCATCTTCCTTGGGAACATCACCAAGTGGAACGATCCCAAGATTGCCGCCGACAATGCAGGCGTGAAGCTCCCTGCCGAGGACATCGTTTCCGTTCACCGTAGCGACGGTTCGGGCACGAGCTTTGTGTTCACCGACTACCTCTCTGCCGTGAGCCCGGAGTGGAAGACAAAGGTGGGCGCGTCTACCACGGTCAACTGGCCAGGTGGAGTTGGAGGAAAGGGCAATGAAGGGGTCGCCGGAGAGGTCAAGCAAACCCCGTTCAGCATCGGCTATGTCGAACTGATCTACGCGGTGCAAAACAAGCTCGGGGTAGGACTGGTCAAGAACAAGGCTGGACAATTCGTTGAACCTGCCCTCGCAGGAGTGACCGCGGCGGCCGCGGCGGCTGCGGGCAAGGTCGCCCCGGACCTGCGAGTGTCAATTGTCGACCAGGACGGACCCACCACGTATCCGATCTCTTCGTTCACTTGGATCCTGGCGTACAAGCAGATGCCCGACGCAGCAAAGGCCACGGCCCTGACCCGCCTCCTCTGGTGGAGTACGCACGAAGCGCAAAAGTTCAACGGCGATCTCGGGTATGCGCCGCTTCCTCCCGAAATCGTGACCAAGGGTGAGGCGATGATCAAGAGCATCACCGGTGCCGGCAAGCCGGCTTTCCCGGGCAAGTAGGCCCGCGGGCTGGCCGTACTGACCGCAATCCCCATGAGACGCGGTTGGTACGGCAGGTCGTTGCAGGACACCACGATGATGACCAGAAACGCGGATAACGAGACCACCCAACCAGGTGCATGGGAGGTGGAGGGTTCGCCGAACTTCGCCCACAGCGGCGGTGTCGGCGCCGACGACGTCTTCAAGTGGCTGGTCTACATCGC
>DDYL01000075.1:0-2623 GCA_002347925.1 Chloroflexi bacterium UBA2235
CTTCAATCAGGGTCCCGGGGGTTAATCCCATGTACTCAAGCGCGCGTTCGGTTGCTCGGCGCTCACCCTCATCGTGGGCGGAACTGGGATCCGGGACGCGCCCGGAGATGGGTGCGACCATTCCCGGGTTGGTGCCCCAGGTCACGAACGGTGTCAGGTCAGCGCCGTTGAAGACCTCCGTACGGTCGTAGGTTGCGCCTTCGTCAGTTGGCAGCCGCCTCCACTCTGCAACGGCCCGCTCGAGATCATTGCCNNCTCGGAGCGTGTGGCCGTCCCGCCACGTAATCGAATGTCTTCTGGTCGGGTGCGATCATCCCGGCACGCGCACCGGCTTCAATCGACATGTTACATACCGTCATCCGACCCTCCATCGAGAGGTCTCGGATAGCTTGGCCGGTGTACTCGATGACGTAGCCAGTCCCACCTGCAGTTCCGATGCGCCCGATCACGCCAAGAATGATGTCCTTTGCGGTCACCCCAGCAGGCAGGTGCCCGTCAATCCGGACTTCCATCGTCTTGGGGCGCGCTTGCTGAAGGGTCTGCGTCGCGAGCACATGTTCAACTTCAGATGTGCCAATCCCAAATGCAAGGGCGCCAAACGCCCCGTGGGTGGAGGTATGACTATCCCCACACACTATTGTCATGCCGGGTTGGGTCAGCCCGAGTTCCGGGCCGATAACGTGAACGATGCCTTGCTTGTCAGAATCAAGGTCGTAGAGAGGCACGCCAAACTCTTTGCAGTTTGATGCAAGCGCGTCCATCTGCTGCTTGGAAATCTCATCGGTTACCGGCAAATTTCGCGCCCACGTGGGGACGTTGTGATCCATCGTGGCAACGGTGAGATCGGGTCGGCGTACCTTGCGCCCGGTCAACCTCAGACCTTCAAATGCCTGGGGTGAGGTGACCTCATGAACCAGATGAAGGTCTATGTAGAGGAGCGCCGGCTCACCCGCTGCCTCACGGACCAAGTGGGTTTCCCAGATTTTCTCAAACAGGGTCTTTGGGGTCGTCATGATCGTCGCAACTTCTCGCTTATCACTAGAGGCGTAGGTCAGGCGTGCGCCGGTGCTGCCTCTGGTTCATTCATGCTGATTGGAGTGGATGGCGAGGCACGCCGCCCGCGGCCAGCTGCACGGTCATGCTGCGCCGCAGCAACCTTGTTTATGGCGTTCACGTATGCCCGGGCGGACGCGACGATGATATCCGTGCTCGCACCGCGCCCGACAAAGGTGCCTTCATCGGGCGACTCAACCTTGATTGAAACCTCGCCAACCGCGTCCGTCCCCGCGGTAGCGGAGTGCACGGTGAACTCAACCAGTTTCACCGGCAGCTTGACGAGACGTTCGATTGCGTTACAAGCGGCCTCAACAGGTCCGCTTCCCGTCGCTGCATCCTGCACGAGCTCTCCGCTAGGAAGCATGAGGGAGATGGTGGCCGTTGGGATTGACGGTTCGCCGCAACTTACCTGAACGCGCTCGAGCCGGTACGTTTCCGGCGCCACCAGAACCTGATCGGCAACGACAGCCTCAACGTCCCCGTCCGTGACGTCCTTCTTCTTGTCGGCGATCTCCTTGAATGCCTTGAACGCACGCATGAACTCGTCGTCACTCAGGGTGTACCCGAGCGCCTTAAGTCGGTCACGGAATGCGTTTCGCCCGGAATGCTTGGAGATCACGATCCGAGAGTCCGTGCGACCGATACTGTCCGGAGTCATGATCTCGTAGGTGATGCGATCCTTCAGCATGCCATCCTGATGCAGTCCGGATGCGTGGGCGAAAGCGTTTCCGCCGACGACAGACTTGTTCAGCTGCACCGGGAAGCCCATGTATGAGGCAACCATGCGGCTTGTCCGCCAGATCTGGTCCGTCTTGACACCCGTCTCGCAGTCGAAGAAGTCGGCGCGGGTCTTCAAACCCATCACGATTTCCTCAAGCGCTGCGTTCCCAGCGCGCTCACCAACACCGTTAATGGTGCATTCGACCCACTCCGCACCCTCCTTGACGGCGGCAAGCGAAAGGGCGGTTGCGAGACCGAGGTCGTTATGGCAGTGAACGGACACCGCGGCGTTGCCAATGTTCGGGACCCGGTTCATGACATAGCGAACGAGGTCGGCGAACTCCGCCGGTTGCATGTACCCGACACTGTCCGGAATGTTGATCACTGTCGCGCCGGCTGAGATCGTCGCTTCGAAAACACGGCAAAGATAGTCGCGGTCGGACCGGGCCGCATCCATCGCAGAGAACTCGACTTCAGGAAGGAACGACCGCCCCAACTTGACCGCAGCCACAGCCATTTCAAGAGCTTGGTCCCTCGAAATCCTGAGTTGGTAGTTCAGATGAATGTCACTCGTCGACAGAACGGTGTGAAGCCGGGGTGCCACAGCCTTCATGAGCGCGCGCGCAGTTGTCTCGATGTTCGGGAGCTTCGCATCAGAAAGCGCCGCGACTTGACAGTCGCGCACGATCTCACACACGGTTTCGACGGCGCGGAAGTCGCCGGGCGATGTGGCCGGGAACCCTGCCTCAATGCAGTCGACACCGAGGCGTTCTAGCTGTCTGGCAATCTCAATCTTCTCGTCGAAGGTAAGTGCGCCGCCGGCAGCTTGTTCGCCGTCGCGGAGGGT
>DDYL01000075.1:2727-6243 GCA_002347925.1 Chloroflexi bacterium UBA2235
GTTCAACCAGCTCATCTTGGAGCGGAGTTCGCGACCGACCGTCTCGATCGGGTGCTCTGCCTCATGACGTCGCGTGGCAAGGAATGATGGCCGCCCGGCCTGGTTTTCAAGGATCCAGTTGCGAGCAAATGTCCCGTCCTGAATTTCCTCAAGGATCTTCTTCATCTCGGCACGTACCGCCGGGGTAACGATGCGTGGACCGGTGACGTAATCGCCGTACTCCGCCGTGTCGGACACGGAATAGCGCATGTACGTCAGGCCGCCTTGGTAGAAGAGGTCAACAATCAGCTTCAACTCGTGCATCGTCTCGAAATACGCCAACTCGGGCTGGTAGCCGGCCTCGACCAGCGTTTCGAAAGATGCCTTTACCAAGGCGCTCACACCACCGCACAACACGGTCTGCTCGCCAAAGAGGTCAGTCTCAGTTTCCTCAAGGAACGTGGTCTCCAGCACACCGGCTCGCGTCCCACCAATTCCCTTCGCGTACGCGAGAGCATTTTCACGGGCATGCCCGGAAGCGTCCTGGTGCACGGCAAAGAGACACGGCACCCCGGAACCTTCCACGAAAACCTCACGGACACGATGCCCCGGGCTCTTGGGAGCCACCATGATCACGTCGACGTCCTTCGGTGCCACAATCTGGTTGAAGTGGACGTTGAAGCCGTGCGCAAACATCAGTGTCTGACCGGCGCGGAGGTGCGGTTGCACATCGTGGAGGTACACATCACGCTGAATCTGGTCCGGGACGGTGAACATGATGAAATCGGAAGCGGTTGTTGCATCTGCAACTGACTTCACAGCGAGGCCGGCAGCGGCTGCCTTGGCGCGCGACGGAGACCCCTCATAGAGGCCGACAATGACCGAGACGCCGCTTTCGTGGAGGTTGAGTGCGTGGGCGTGGCCCTGGCTCCCGAACCCGAGGACAGCAACGGTCTTGCCTCTCAACCGACCGAGGTCGGCATCTGCGTCGTAGTACATGGTTGCCATTTAATTTCCCTTCCTTTTCAATGGACCCTTGGGAAGCCCGGTGTGTTCCGCGGTCCGAAGTGTGCCCGTTGGCGACTTGCTGTGGGGCCCACGGGCTAGCCGGCGGCTTCCAGCATTCGTGCTTCGGAGCCCCGCGCGGTGATTTGCGCGCCCCGGACCATGCTGATCATTCCCGTACGGACCATCTCCTTGATCCCGTATGGGCGCAGCATGCCAAGGATGCTGTCAATCTTGTCGTCAGTCCCAGTGACCTCGACGATGACTGCGTCGGTTGCGACGTCAACCACCCGTCCCCGGAAGACGTCCGCAAGGTTGCTGATTTCCAATCGATTCGACGCTGATGCGCAGTGGATCTTGATGAGCGCAAGTTCACGGTCAACCGTTCGGTCCTCCGAGACATCGCTGACCCTGATCACGTCAATCAGTTTGTAAAGCTGCTTGATCACCTGTTCAACCTGGGTCGTTGCCCCGTCGACGACAATGGTCATCCGACTGATCTTGTCCGTCTCGGTATGGCCGACCGTGAGGCTCTCGATGTTGAACCCACGCCGTGAAAACAGGTTTGCAACCCGTTGCAGGACACCTGGTTGGTTCTCCACGAGTGCGACAAGGGTGTGCTTCATGGCATTCGTTCCGTTCTTCTCAATCTCTGATCCCGGAATTGGCTAGACCCCACCCTTGTCGCTTCCAGCCGCCACCGCAACCTGCTGCATCTTTGGGGCGACATCGTCCGCACTTTCAATCGTCTCCTGCAACGACGCGCCAGGTGGCACCATCGGAAAGACATTTTCCTCCGCATCAACGACAAACTCGATCATCGCCGGACCCTCGATCGCACGTGCCCATTCGAATGCGGCGCGCACTCCGTCCACTTGCGAGACCCGAATCGTCGGGATGCTGTAGGCCTCACCAAGTTTCACGAAGTCCGGGTTCCACATCTTCACGCCCGAATAGCGACGGTCGTAAAAGAGTTGCTGCCATTGGCGAACCATCCCCAAGTAACTGTTATTGAACAGGGCGATCTTGACGGGGAGCTTCTCCTCGGCGAGCACCGAGAGTTCCTCAAGGGTCATCTGGAACCCGCCGTCGCCAGTGACGCACCAGACTTCCTCTTCTGGCTTGCCTAACTGGACGCCGATTGCAGCGGGTAACGCGTACCCCATTGGGCCGAGACCGCCGCTCGTGATGTGCGTGTTTGGCCGCTCAAAGAAGTAATGCTGCGCCGCCCACATTTGTGCTTGTCCAACGTCTGTGACAAGCACGGCCTTGCCCTCAGTCGCGTGGTAAAGCTCCCGCACGATCCATGGGGACGACATCGTTTCCGCCTTCTCGGGCAGAGCTAACGATGGATGCTCTATCCGCCACTGGGAGAGCGTTTGCATCCACTCGGGATGATGCCCAGGCTTGACCTCCTCAAGCAGCGCTTCAAGGACGTTCTTGGCGTCACCCACGATTGGAACCGCGGTCCGGACATTTTTGCCAAGCTCGGCAGGATCGATGTCGATGTGAATGATCTGAGCGTGCGGTGCGAAGGCATTCAGGCGCCCTGTGACCCTGTCATCCATTCGCATGCCAACGGCGATCAAACAATCGGTATGGGAAATGGCCATGTTGGCGTAGTACATGCCGTGCATGCCGGGCCAGCCGAGATAGAGGGGATGTGTTTCCGGGAAACCAGAAATACCGAGCAGGGTAGTAAGGACAGGAACCTGAGTTTTCTCGGCGAATGCTCTCAACTCCGAGTACGCGCCGGACAGGATGATCCCGTGTCCGGCGATGATCAGGGGCTTCTTCGCCTGCTCAATCATCCTCGCCGCTTGGCGTATCTGCTTGGAATGGCCCTGCATTTTCGGCTTGAATCCGGGCAGGTTGACTTTAGTCGGGTACTCGTAAATGGCGGTGTTGGTGGTCACGTCCTTCGGAATGTCAATCAGGACGGGACCTGGGCGTCCGGTCCGGGCGATATGAAACGCCTCCTTGATGACCCGCGCCAAGTCCTTGACGTCCATTACAAGGTAATTGTGTTTGGTGATGGGCATTGTGATCCCGGTCGTATCGGTCTCCTGGAAAGCGTCCTTGCCGATCATGTAGGTTGGAACCTGACCGGTAATCGCAACCATCGGAACGGAATCCATCATCGCTGTAGCGATGCCCGTGACCAAGTTCGTCGCGCCGGGCCCGGAAGTCCCGAGGCAGACACCGACATTGCCAGTGATGCGGGCATATCCGTCGGCCATATGGGATGCGCCCTGTTCATGACGGCACAAGATATGTCGGAACGGGTACTGAAATAGCGTGTCATAAAGAGGGATGATCGCACCACCGGGCATTCCGAAAATGGTGTCCACGCCCTCCTTGATGAGGCTTTCGCAAAGGATCTGCGCTCCGGTGAGACGCTGCATGATGGCCTCCATGGCGTGAGATCGGTCGCATCCGTCGCTGAACGGCATCTTGACGGACACAAAAAAACGGCTTCGTCCTGAGGACGAGAGCCGATCCCGTGGTACCACCTCAATTGATATGCGTACT
>DDYL01000075.1:6285-9536 GCA_002347925.1 Chloroflexi bacterium UBA2235
TTATCGGTTGGGATCCGGTGACGACTAGGCAGGCACGCTGCGTTGATCGTCACAGCTCAGGGGCGAGTTCGCCTTGTTCTGGTCTACCGACTTACACCATCCGTCGGCTCTCTGAGCGACCTTGAAAAGGCTACTACTCCCCGTCTCAGCGACGGTATTCGGTTCTGAAGTGCTTGCAGCGCTGCATGAAATAGCAGACTCATCTGCCTGTGTAGTGACGATATCAAGGACCCGGGGAGGCGTCAAGGTGTTGACGTCAACGCAAGGGTTGCAGCTGGGTCACCTGAACTCGACCCGATACAGGTGAACCGTCGAATCCTCATCGGACGCGTTCAGCTGGTTGATTTCCAGGCGCACGCGCGAGACATCCTGTATTGGTGCATCCAGGTTGATCTCGACAATTGAGTTGCCACCATCGGGCACACCTTCGCCGGATTTCTTTACCTCGACCGATCCGTCTTTGACGTGTACCTGCGCCGTTACCCGCCACAGGCTCGCGCCGACTGTCACCCGAATTGTCCGAACCGGTCGCGGATTTCCGAAGGCAACATCCAGTACTGCTGGATTAGGACCCGCAAGCCTGGCCAATGCACCTGTGGTCCTGCCAAAGACCGGCGGTATCGCGCCATCATCAAGGTTTGTATATCCCACTACGGCACGGTCGCCGTCAATTGCGACGGTGACAAAGCTTAGTCTTCTCCTTGACTCCCGTTCGGCGGTGAGCATTGCTCGTACGTCGGGGGCCTCGAGGAGACGGACCAAAAGAAAACCCGGGGTTCCATCTGGGTGAAGCACCGTCTCGGTTACCTGGTCTGCGATGATTCGAGGTCGTCCAGTGGCCCCTCCGGGGTTGGCAATGTACTCGTCAATGGCTTCCAATTGTGCCGGCGACATGACTGCCCAAAGTTCTGGCCCCCAAGGTTCCTGCCCGTGGATCAGGGTGTCGATGCTTCCGAGGAAGACACGTCCGGCGGCGCGGTCCTCTCTGCTAACAAAAAAATTGATGAAGTGATGCCCGCCCCAATTCCAGTCTGTGGTCACCATGACGCGGGATCCAGGGGTTGCCTTCAGGCGGGCATTCACCATGTTGAATACGTACTGACTGCCCCACTGAATCCCGTAGCCACCGTAGTCCTGTCGTCTTGTGGACTGTGTGGTAAGCGCGTCATTAAGCACCATGAATGAGCCGGTTGTAGCGACTGCAGCAAAGATCAAGGCTCCGACGAGTCGGGTGTGTCGAAACGCCCGGGGAACAAGGTCGATACCAACGACCGCAAGGATCGTCACCGGGATTACGACCGCTAAGGACCGGGTCGGTGCGAAGCGTGCAACAAGGGCGGGCGAAATGCTTACCGCGAGTACGGCGAAGATTTGCCACCGGTAGGCGCGAAACCGAGGCATGGCAAGGCATGCAATTCCGGCAAGGATGAACGGTGCAAGCCACAGGGGGAGAAGGGGCATCGTCCCCGGGTAGTAGTTGTGGTACCCGGTGACATCTACGAACTTCGTTCTTTCAATTCCGGAAAACCAGACCCTGGGATCGAGAGCGAACAGGAAGGATTTCCCCATCTGAACCCCTGTTTCGAGGAATGAAGGCCCGCCCGACGCCCAATACGGATGTGCTGAGTTGGTCCGTGTTGCAAAGTACCCTGGGTTCTTATTCAGGAAGATCAAAAGAGGCACGATCGCGACTATCGCGCCGATCGAAGGATTTCTCCAACGGCTCAGATAGCGCCGATGATAGCTGGAATCAATGATAATAAATGCAAAGATACTCGCACCAATTATGAGATGAGCAATAGAATTAGAGTAAAATGTCAACGCGCCAAACACGACAACAAGCCAGGCGTGCCGAGGGTGTTGGTATCGGTAGGCGAAGTAGGCGCCGACGAAGCAGGCGTAAAACGCCACCCACGTCGCGCTGTCGTAAGCCGAACGAGACAGGTGAAACCACATCGGCAGTGCGGCAACGACAAGCGGCGCCAGCCACCACGAACGGTTTCCTAGCGCGACTTTGAGCGTGAAGGCAATTGCGATCGGTGTCGGGCTCGACAGCAGCACTGCAGTTGCTCTTGCAACCACGACTGATACACCAAATAGTGATGATGTTATGAGGTGCACATAGACGCCCACATCCGGGTTCCAGTTCGGATAGGGAAAGAAGATTGGGAACAGAATTCCGAAGCCGTCTCGGAAGCGACCCTCAAGGAGACCCTGCGCTAAAGCGACAATCCCCGCTTCATCTCCGTCAAAGGCAATCGGGTACGCTTCGACGCGCCAAAGCCTAGTGACGGCATAGACGACCATTCCGAACCAGAAGCCGGTCCAGGAAAGGCGGCTCCTACCGACCGGTGAACTCTGGATCATGGCATCGACACGTGCTATCGCCGCCGCAAATGGCCTCAAGAACGGAAAAGCCGAGCCTAAACCCGGGGCAGAAACTTGTGCGTCTTCCGCGTCGTCCAGAGTGAAGACATCAACACCCTGATGCCGATCTTTGGTCGCCCGATCAGTCCAGGACGTTGAACCCGCCGATCCTGAAACGTCAGTCGCAGCCTCACTCTCAAGCTTGGTTTCCCCTCCTGACGCGTTTATGAAGGACGGTCGTTCGTCGAGATACGAAGCGATTGACGTTGCACCGATGCCGGATGCCTGTCTGGGTCCGGCATACACGTGGACCCGGATGATCGCGATGGCCTTCCATGGGCATGCTTCAGCGGCTCCCGATTGCTCGCTAATGCGGGAAAAAACGGACAGGGTCCAGACGTTGTCTTCGCCGTCACGGTCACGAGACACGATCCACCCAGTGTCGTGAATTACTGCGACGTGATGAAGATGCGAAGCATTGGACCTTCGATCAGGTATGGCCCCCGACCGCCCTTGCGCGACCCCCGCCGCACTTTGCACGAATGCGACCGGCGTCGGGTCCAACGCATCGACAGTCGTCGTTAATGTCAATGCCTTGGCGTGATCAACGGCACCTGATCGCCAATCGCGGGTGAGTTGAAGCGCCTCGTCAGCGCTCCCCTCAATAGACCAGATGGTCTGTTCGGCGGGTAATGGATCAAGACTCACCTGAAAATTGAACCGGTTGCCACCTGTGTCCCCCACCCGGGCCCGGTTGATTAATGGAGGCTGGATAATCGAATTGACGTTCCCGCCTACCCTGACTCTTGGGCCAGACCCGAAGCCAAGATCGGGAGAATTAGTGTCCCGGCCATTGGTTTCGCGATCACGGGAAACTTCCCACA
>DDYL01000075.1:9567-17666 GCA_002347925.1 Chloroflexi bacterium UBA2235
TCGGAGAAGCTCATGAGACGATGATGTCACGCAAGTGGACAATGGATTCCTGGCCGGCACCCCGCTGAAGAATCTCAATGTGGAATGCGGAGATCTTGCCGGGATTGAGGTCGAACTCAATCGTAGGGTCGACCCGGCTCTCCACTGTTTTCCGATAAATCGTTTCGGCGCCGCCGTCAGAATACGTCTTGACGTTTAAATCCCAGTTACCCGCGGACAAAACAATGGTCAGTCGGCTCGCTTCCCTTGGTTGCGGATATGCGAACTCGAGAATTGCGGGATTACCCCCGTTGAATCGGCCGAGCGTTCTCGAGTCACCATCAAAGATATCCCCAAGCGAACCCGCGTCAATGAGCGTGTGACGGACCTCAAGTCTCTGACCCTTCACCACCACTTGCCCATTGCGCAATGCGATTCGGGCGGCCCGGTCTTCTGCAACGATCTGATCAAAGTTCGCGGAATAGCCGAGACGGACAAATGAGAAGGCGTCACTGCCGTCCGGATACCGCATTGTGGTGTCGATCAGGACTTGTCCAAATCGTCGTGATGCACGCGCCATCTGGACCTCGTCCGCCGTCATCACGAACACCATGTGTTCGTCGAGTGGTCGTCGTGCACCAAGAAAATCTCGAACGTTCGCCATGAGTACACGGCCCTCATTCTGCAATGCCGGAACGAAGAACGGCAGGTACAGGTCCGTACCGTTTGCCCATGTTGATGAGATTAGGAACTTGTCTTCGGGACTCTTCTTGGCACGCTCCACGACTTCCCGGAATATCTGGACCGCACCCCACTGCTGCCCGTAGAGACCGTATTCGGTCAACCAGGTTGGGCCATTCAACAAGGAATCGGTCACGATGCTCAGAGAGAGCAACGCTCCAAGTGCGAAAAGAGACATTGCATGCCAACCCGGTCTGGCCAGCCCGAAGATTGACCCCGGGGCCGTAAATGTCTGCGCCAACTGGTTCAGTTTCCGTTGGAACTCGAAACGTCCTGGCGCCGTATAGGGCTTGGGAAGGGCGATAAGCCACTCGAGACCCACTACTGCGAGAAGCGTCGCAGGCACTATCACTGCGAGGACTCGAGTGATGCCGACATCGGTAAGGCTCGCTCCAATCGGCGCAGTAATCAGCGCGATGAGAAGGATCCGGTGCACAGGATGCCGAATTCGCGCGATGGAAACAGCAACTCCGATCAGGATGAACGGCGCGAAAAGTTGCGGAAGGTGGGTGTACCCAATCATGAGGTGGCGGCCAAGGTCCAACTGGGTTGGCCGGAACCAATAGGTTGGAGTGAGTCCCCCCCAGTAGTGAAATGCAAACTGTCGGATTTTTTCCGCGAGTGGGATGTCCAAAACTAAGTATGAGGACACTCGCCACAGCTGGTCTGCGGTTGCATCCGGAGCCGCCCGCTGGAACACGATGTACGGAACGAGGCAAACAATGCCCACCGCCAGCAACGGGATCAAGTGACGCCGTTGCGACCAGTGGTAGGGCAGGTCTGTGAGCACTAGCAGCACGCCAGCCAGGCCAATGATTAGCTGCCCATTGGTGTACGTGTAGAACGTGAAAGCCGCAGCGATCACCGCCCCATAGCCTGCCGTCGCGCGCCCCTCGCGGTACTTCACATAGGCGAACAGGAAAACGGCAAATCCCGAAACTGCATACACTGTTTCAAATGTTGTTCGGCTATGCAAGAACCACGCGGGGACAATCGTGAACCAGAGTGGAACCGCCCACCACGTTCGGGCGCGGATTCCATCACGCGCGAACAACGTTGCTGCCACAACCCCAAAGGTTGAAAATACAGCGGCGGTACCCCTTGCAGTTTCAACTGACGTACCGAAAAGAGTTGTTGAAACGATGTGCAAATACACCGGAAGTAAAGGCGCCCATGATCCACCATTAGAAAAGTAAAGCGGGAAGAGTACATTCAACTCATTCCGAAAACCTGATGCGACGAGGCGTTGTCCCGCAACAATTTGATAAGCCTCATCACCATGGAAGTAAATGGGAAACCCTGACAGGCTAACGAGACGGCTGGCAATGTAGATGATCAGCGAGGCAATCGCAGCGACCGACCCTAGGCTGATGCTCACCCCGTGTATTCGCTTGAGGAACGTGAGTTTTGAATCCGAATTTAGAGAGCTGATTCGATCAACTAATTGATCTTCATCATGGCCCGGAGCGAGCGCCGATTTGTCTGATTGAGAACTCTGCGGTCCGGGTGTCAAGTGATCCTCAGCGTAACTCGGCAAAGGTGTCGCACCGCGTTGCTCGGCATCTGTGTTCTCAACGAGCCCAACACCGTTGGCCGGGTTACCGATCAGTGAGATTTGCGAAACGATTGCCCATTCAGCCCGCCCCCGGCCATGAGTGTCAATTGTGGATGTCTCGTTAGCGAGTAAATAGACTGAAAGGTCCGCGTCGCGGCTATCTAGTTGATTGCGAGAAACTGCAACCGCTAACCGCCCTAATTGAACGACCTCGACTGTCCTTGGGACACTTGGAATCACGGCCTCACTGCGTTGATCAGCGACGTATGTCAATCCAATCGAGAGGAGAGCGGCCTGTCCGTACGAGGCGGAGATGCTTCCCTCAGGCTCAACAGCAACATGCAGGGCGGGGAGTTCAGCAGACCATGCACCAGACATCGAGACCCAGTCGCGCCGGAATCCAGAATCTTCGTATTTTCTGATGCATCGAAACACGAAGTCTTGGGCCAAGGTTGACGGGACATGGGCACTTGGTTGATCAACAAGTCCGAGCCATAGGTTGGTCAAGGAGTTTCCGGGACCTGCGGGGTGGGGTCCAATCCGTGTGAGAGGCTTCCAATCCCCTGCAGCGTACGCGACGGCAAACAGCTCAATGTGCCCGTGTGCATCCTTGCCGATGACCCACCCAAAGTCTTCGTTCTGCACGAATAATTGACGGGATCCCAACTCAGAAAACGGTACTCCGGTGGGATTCTGAAGCGAGGCGATTGGTGAAGCATCCGTAGTTGGACGCCTCAAGACGACTGACTCAGAGAGCCAGTTCGGCCGGAGGCCGATGAGTGGATCTAGTCCATTGACCGGATGCTCCGGGACCCCTAGTGTCATTGCGTCAAGAGTGTCCCAAAACGACCGCACACCTGCACTTCCCAACGTTCGGACCAGCACTCGTCCTGGTCCGAACGCTCGGGCGTGGTGCGGCAACCGTGTCCGGACGTGACTTTCTTGCCCCTGGACGCTACGGTCACGGGAACTCTCTTTGTTGGATGGAAGGTGACATCAGCGTGCAATCTGGTTTGACTGGGGGAGATCGTTCGTCACGTCCCCTGTTGACCGTTGGAATGCCGGCGTACAACGAAGCCTCCCAGATTGCCAGTTCGGTTCGCGCTGTCCGGGATGCGCTTGACACTGTTGGGGTCCCATGGGAGCTTGTCGTAGTTGACGACGGAAGTTCAGATGGCACTGAGGGAGAACTTCGTGCGACCGTCGCTGGCGATGACCGCATCAGGGTGATCCGCCTGCCTCAGAATCGTGGAGTCGGGTTTGCCATTGCGACGGCCATTGGTTCAGCGTGCGGCGATTGGTTCATGGTGATCCCCGCAGACCTTGCGATGGATCTTCGAGACATTAGCAGGTACCTCTCTGCCGTCACGCCGGGTGTCGCAGCGGTCGCGGGATATACCGCGACACGGGGCGATTACTCACCTTGGCGAGCTTTGGTCTCCATAGTGAACCGGTTGGCTGTTTGCATGCTTGTTGGAATTTACGTGCGAAATCCCAATTACATCCATATGTACCGCAGAGAGGCTGTTTCACAGGCACACCTCACGTGCACCGGAAGTCCGGCACTTTTCGCGGAACTGTTGAGCATATGTGCACGGTTCGGCGAGATTGTCGAAATTCCAGTTCGTTACGTCCCTCGCACTACCGGGCGTGCGACTGGTGCACGTTGGCAGAGCATCCTCGCCACAGGTCGAGGCCTAGTTCGTCTGGCGCTGTCGCGACACGTAAGCGAGCACGTGAGACCAAAGCCAAACTAGGCTTCGATTTCGAGCAGTCTCTCGTCGTCTGGGGAGAGCATCCGAACAATTCGGGCGGGGTTTCCGGCGACAACTGCGAAAGCAGGCACGTCGTGCGTAACGACGGCTCCGGCGGCGACAACTGACCTAGCGCCCACTTCAACCGCCGGCAGAAGGACGGCGCCACCCCCAATTCTGGCTCCTGCCCTCAATACTGGCCCAACGAGTCGTTGGCCGGCTCCTTCGCGTCGCCAAAGCATCCGACGGTCATTCGTTGTGACGACGCCGGGACCGATGAACACGTCATCCTCCACGATCATCAGTGCGGTGACGTAAGCACGGGTCTCAATGAGTACCCGGTTGCCGACGGTCGTTCCAAACTCAACCACCGCTCCAGTGCCCACCACACTATGGTCACCGATCAGCGCATTCTCCCTGATCATGACGTGGTGACCGGTCTGCACACGGTCACCGAGGACAACGCCGCTGTAGACAATCGTTCCGGACCGGATATGGCATCCCGCACCGATCGTGACAGGGCGGCGCTCGCCCGAGCGAGTCGGGTGACAGAGTTCAACCCCGACCTCGACGATGGTTTCCGCTCCAACGATTACGAGTCCGGCGGCAACGAGTTTATCTAGGGCCAGATGTGGGCCAACCACGGGCTTGGACCTTTCCAGTCTTCGGAAAACTTCAATCAGTGTCGATGGGTACGCGGCAGTGTGCCACGGAACTCCCCCGCTAGACTCGGTACCCTTCCAACAAAACCGGCTTGTTGGTCGCGACCATCCCCTTGACGGGCACAGCATCGGTATCCGGGCCGTCAGGTCTCGCGATACCCAAATGTGTTTGGGGCGCAGAAAGACGTTGACGACCGCATTCATGCAGGCGGAACAAGAGACTCGTCTCGTGCTTGGTGAGCGAATAACATGACTGGGCCTGCACCAATGATGAGTTCACGTGATATTCGTCGGTCGCGAGCCATTTCGAGAGGCTCGCTGTTCTTGCGCCCGCTGGGGAATCGCACCCAGACCTTTGGTACAGCGTGTGTTCTTATTGGATTAGGCTCGGCAGTTTACTTCCAGAGTCACGCTGATCCAGCAATTTCTGGTAACGGAGTGACTACCCTCTTAGGCCTCCTGTTTGGCTGTGCCATGTTTCTCGCAGGACTTGCAGTCGCTGGCGATCGAATACCGGCTGCCTGGGTGCAGACGGAGCCTCGCGCAAGTGTCGATGCGACTGATCTTGCACCCAAGACAGTTGGAGAGCTTGCTGCGCGATCTGTCGGAGCGCGCAACCCATCCAGGCAGTCAGCGCCGCGGAAGGTTTCCCAAAGACTTCTTGCGGTCTCAGCGGCCCTCGGTGCGGCCACCTTTGTTCTCTGCGGTGGCAACAAGTTCACGGCGCTCAACGTCGCGGTTTGGTGCGCGTCGGTCCTGACTTTCGTCTGGGCCAGTTGGGAGCGAGACCGGAAAGTGACCCCATTTCAGTGGGCAGCGTCTGGTCTTGAACTTTTCTCACCAGAGCGGTGGCAATCAAATCTGCAAACGGGGAGACCGTCCGATCCCCGTCAGACAGGCAGATGGCGTCCACAGGACGGTATCCGCTTAACGCCAATGGCGCTCATCGTCGTTTCACTTCTTGTTGCAGGGGCGCTCGTTCTCACCTGGCGGGTCGGTGAAGTGCCCCGCGAGATGACCAGCGATCACGCTGAGAAGCTCCTTGACGTACAGGATGTGCTCGACGGTCGGTACCGGATCTTCTTCCCCAGGAATACCGGCCGTGAGGCAATGCAGTTCTATCTCATCGCGTTGATGACGCCTCTGGCCGGGGTGAGTTACCTGACGATGAAGCTCGGGACGGTACTCGTCGGCTTCTTCACGCTGCCTTTCACTTTCCTTTTTGTTCGCACCGTTAGCGGGACTGGTGTTGCCATCCTTGCACTATCGCTTGAGGTGGCAATGCGATGGCTCCTGCAGGTGTCGCGGGTCGGACTGCGTTTCCCGTTCCCACCGGCGTTCGGTGCAGCCATTGCCTATTTCCTTTTCAAGTGCTTGCGCGATAGGCACCGTAATGACTTCCTACTGCTGGGTCTGGTAATTGGCATTGCACAGCACACATACACTGCACTCCGTTTGGTCCCGCTTGGCGTGGCGGTTTCCTTGGTGATTGCCTATGTAATGGACCGGCGACGACCGGGCAGGGAAGAGCAGGCGTCGAGGCTTCTTGCTGACACGGTTCTGATGGTTGCGGCCTCGGCACTGGTATTCATGCCTCTGGCGAGGTACGCAGCCGAGGAACCGCAGATGTTCTTGTTCCGGGGAATGTCACGGCTTGCATCTGATCAGGTGAACGCCGTTCCACCGAACGCATTGCTTGTGTTCGTGCAGAATATCGTGAACGCTCTACTCTTTTTTAATTGGCGAGGCGATTCTGTTTGGGTCAATACGATCCCTGGGGTTCCGATACTCGATTCCTTGAGCGGTGGTCTGTTTGTCCTCGGTGTTTCATGGAGTCTGTACTCACTCGTCCGTCACCGAGACGTTCGTCAGTTGCACGTGGGTATCTTCCTGTTTTTTGCGATGCTACCTTCGATCATGAGCGTCGCCTATCCCGGCGAGAACCCAAGCACGGTGAGGATGGGGGCGGCGATACCGATAGTTGCCCTCCTGATGGCGACCGCTCTGCATGCCGTGCTTGCAAGGCTTTGGCTGTGGGTCGGTGTCGCTCCCCCGAACCCCGCGAGTCTTGCAGTTCAGTCAGTGACGATAGGATCGCTTCTCAAGGCACAGAAATCTTCGTCAAATATTGGATTTGGCCCTTTACTTGTAGGCGTGTTCGCGATTGCGGTGATTGGCTCAATCTGGAAGTCCAACCTTGAAGCGTATTTCACGGCGTATCCGGCTCAACACACCCTGTCCAGCCAGCACGCGAGCCGTTTCGGTGACGTTATCAAGGGATTTGAGGCATTTGGGGGTTTGCGGGACGATGCGTTTATCCTGCCAGGGTCCTATTGGGTCGATTGGCGCCTAATGGCAATCGAGGCGGGCGACATAAAATGGCGGCCCATTATCGAGAACGTCGCAGCCGCCCGGACGCACGATGGACGACCGGGCAAGCGCCTGTACATCGTTCACCCCGAGGATCGAACCTCACTGGACCAGTTGAGACAGTGGTATCCGCAATCAACATTTACCGTGGCGGCATTTCCGGAAACGATGGGGCAGCCACTGTTCGTAACTGTCGAGGTCCCGCCTGGTGCATTGGCGGTGTCACGCTGATGCCGGGCGACGCGTCCAAAGCCATTTGGTTGGGATGCGCCACACATTGGGGTAACGGACGGGTAACTCTGGTTTCGCGGGTCCATCAATGAGTGTGCCTTCACCCATACGGAAATCGTCTGGGAGTTTCAAATCCACACTTTTCGGGATAGCGATTAGCTTTGTTTGCATTTGGATTCTTACTCGTACCGTTGATGTTGACCAGACCATCAATGCACTTCGTGACGTAGACCCATATCCGTTGGGCCTGTCCGTCGTGTTGACGGCTATCACGGTTGCATGCAGGGCGTTACGCTGGCAGGCCCTGCTTCGACCCGAATCTCGTTCAGGGTTCTGGTCTGCAGTCGAGGCGACACTGATCGGCTACCTATTCATCGCGGTGCTGCCGGGTAGGGTTGGGGAACTCACTCGCGCGGCCGTGCTCGGCCGGACCGAAAATGTCCCGACAGGTCGTGCGGTCGGAACGATCGTCATCGAGAAGATTTTCGATATTGCGGCCCTGCTGATCATGCTCGGGGTGCTGTCGCTGATTGTTCCTCTTCCGCTTTGGGCACGAACTGCCGGTGTAACGGTGACAGCAGTGTTTGCAATCCTGACTGTCGGTTTCGTTGTGGCGTCGTCGGTGAGACCTAGGCTTGTAGAGTGGATTCAAAGACGAGTAGACCCGGTACCGGTCATCAGGCGTGCGAACCCATCCCGGCTCGCGGACGGGTTGTTGCAAGCGGCGAGCAGTCTCACCTCTGCGAATCTGCTAGGCATTCAGATACTTGCTAGTACGGTCCTTTGGTTGCTTGCAATCTGTCAGGT
>DDYL01000075.1:17749-18686 GCA_002347925.1 Chloroflexi bacterium UBA2235
TCTGCTCCTGCTTCCCTGGGCGTGTATCACGGCATCACCGTGCTTGCGCTAGATGTGTTCAACGTGACCGCGCCGACTGCACTCGGGCTTGCGGTTGGAATGCATACCCTTGGGTTCGGCACACTGAGCCTTGCCGGCGCCTTCTGTCTCGTCCGAGGTCTGTTGCTTGGACGCTTCGCGATTGTCGACCTGTGGAAATGGAGAGCCTGAGGTGGTGAACATAGAGTCGGCGCCAGACTCCGCTGCACGCATTCGTTGTCTGTGGGGCCGTACCCATGGCAACTAATGCAGGTCCGCCAGCCACCCCGGACTTGCTGCGCATGGGTGCCGATGGTCAGGTGTTCGCGACCGCAAGCCTTCTCTCCCGCGCGCACGCTATTGCGCGCCATCACCTCTCCACCCTACCCGTGCATCGCGCGATCATCCGTGTGGTTGAATGCCTCATGGTTGGGGCAGAGCCTCTCGTGGGCCCTGTGCTGGATGTTGGGTGCGGTGACGGCCACTTCGCCGGTGCTTGTCTGGTTCCTTCTTATGGGGCGAGGATCGATGTAGGAATTGACCCGGCTTTCGCCTCAGTTCGCGAAGCAAATGACGCCGGCGTCTATCGCATGGCACTTGCGTGTGGGGGCCAGGCGTTGCCATTTGCAGATGGTTCCTTTCCGACGGTTGTCAGCAATTGCGTCCTCGAGCACATTCCGCCACTTGACGCGACCTTGCGGGAAATTCATCGTGTTCTTGCACCGGGTGGCAAATTGATCATCACTGTCCCGAGTGACAAGTTTGCCGGATCACTGTTCTGGTCTCGAAGCTTGTCTACTCTGGGATTCCCATCGGCCGGTGAAGCCTATGGTCGGTGGTTCAACAGGATCTCGCTTCATTTCCACACGTACAATCGTGACGGTTGGCAAGGTCGCCTTCATGATGCTGGATTCAAGGT
>DDYL01000075.1:18706-20536 GCA_002347925.1 Chloroflexi bacterium UBA2235
CTACTGACGAAGAGGCTTACTGGGAGATGGGTCCTGTGGCCCGGCAAGTGGCGTTACCTTCCTTGGGAGCGTGCGCTGGAGCAAGCGCTCGCGTCATGGGCACGTCAAATATCGGTCCCGGACGGCTCATACTTTTTCTTTGTAGCGAGGAAGTCATAACGTGACCACGGCACCGAATGAGGAGCCCGGTGCGGTTGGGCCCACCGATCCCGAAGACCAAACGGCCATCGGCGAGGCGCATTCATCAACGGGCGATTACGGACAGATGAGTGGTTCGCTCGCGGCTACGGATCAAATGGGTGACGTTTCTGTCGCAACACGATCAACGGTCAACCGTCAACGTTCCCGTCTTCTGGAGAACTGGGTTTTCGGGCTCATAATCGCTTTGGCCGCCGTTCTTCGCTTCACCGGGGTGAATTGGGACAACGGAAGCCAGCTACATCCGGACGAGCGGTTCCTTTTTATGGTTGAAGGCGCGCTTCGGCCGGGTTTTGTCGCAACCGGAGCGAACGGATCCACGGTGCAGACACGCTCTGCACCAATTTGGGAATACTACTTTGACTCGGCACGGTCGGGACTAAACCCACACAACGTTGGCTACGGCTTTTTTGTTTACGGAACGTTTCCGCTATTTGCGACAAAATGGATACTGACCCTGTTCCAATCAAGCGGATTTGACCGCGTTCATCTGATTGGCCGGTCACTTTCTGCCCTTTCAGACACCGGATCGGTTGCTCTTGTCGCAATCATCGCTCGCCGCCTGTTTGGAAGCCGGGTCGGACTTCTCGCGGCTGCGCTACTCGCGGTCTGTGTTCTTCATATCCAACAGGCGCACTTCTTCGTTTTCGACAGTTTTCTTGTCACTCTCGTCCTGGCGTGCTTTTGGTCGTGCCTCGACATTGTTGCGTTTGCCCGCTGGCGCGATTTCGCAGTTACCGGGCTTCTCCTCGGCCTGACACTTGCAACCAAGCTTTCCATGGTGGTGTTCATGCCGGTGATTGCCCTTGCGGGCCTCATTCACTTGTGGGAGACCCACCGGGCGAAGCATCACCTTGTCATTGACGACGGTGACAGTGACCGTCCCTCGCCAACGATCGCAACGGTGCTGGAGGAGTGGTGGAATGATGGATCCCTTACTTCAGTTATTGCTGGGGGGATCCTCACCGCACTGGTTGCGGTTCTCGTTTTTCGGATTGCCCAACCGTATGCGTTCGCAGGTCCAAGCCCGTTTGACCTTCGATTGAACCCGAAGTGGCTGGACAACATTGACTATCAGGCTAAGTCGCAGGAGGGCTCAGTCGATCTGCCTCCCAGCATCCAGTGGGCCGAGACTTCAAAGGTCTTCTTTCCGCTACGACACATGGTGAATTGGGGTCTCGGATTGCCCTTGGGGGTAGCTGTCTGGGCAAGTTTCTTCGGCGCCTGCTGGCTTGCGATGGTGAAACAACGGTGGCAGCATGCGCTCGTCGCCTTCTGGGCAGGCCTCTGTTTCCTGTATTTCTCTTCCGTCCTGAACAAGACGATGCGCTACCTGCTCCCCTCCTACCCGTTCTTCGTAATCCTCGGATCCTGGGGCCTTGTAGCTGCTTTCGACGCGATGAATAACGGTAGGGTGCGGGTCAGAAACGGGACGTCATTCTTGTCGAACGACGTTCCTGGTGCGTTGAGATCCAGGCTTGCCGCGCTCAACTTGACGTCGATGTCGCCGCTAGCCCCGCTCGCCGGTTCAATTGCAATTCTTGCCGTACTTGCCTACTCATCTGGCTGGGCGTTCGCGTTCACTCGCATCTACGCGCGCCCGGTCAGTCGTGGTCAGGCGTCGATGTGGAT